>JBIISS010000076.1:0-5302 GCA_044340895.1 Microbacteriaceae bacterium | reverse complement strand
GTTCTTGGTCGACACGGTCGCCGGTCGAATCATTTCTGATGATGAAATCAAGGACGAGCTGTCGCAACTGAATCCATGGGCTGACTGGCTGTCCGAGGGTCAATACGACTTTGCTGATTTGCCACCCCGCGAACACATCGTGCACACGCCTGAATCCGTTCGACGTCGTCAGCGCACTTTCGGATACACGCAAGAGGATCTCCGAATCATGCTGGCGCCCATGGCGCGAACAGGCCAAGAACCTTTGGGGGCAATGGGTTCTGACACGCCAATTGCGATTCTGAGCGAGAAGCCACGACTTCTTTTCGACTACTTTGTTCAGCAATTTGCTCAGGTGACGAACCCTCCTCTCGATGCGATTCGAGAAGAAGTAGTAACGAGCCTGCAGGCAGGACTCGGACCCGAGCTGAACCTGCTCGACGCTTCGCCGGCTCACGTGCACCAGGTCAACGTTGAATTTCCCGTCATTGGTAACGTTGAGTTGGCAAAGATTGACCATCTCACGGACGCCAACGGCAACCGTGAGACGATCACCCTGAGCTGCCTGTATCGCGTCGACAGTGGACCGCAGGCGATGGAATCGAAGATTCGTGAGCTCTGTCAGGCCGCTGAAGAAGCGGTCGAACGCGGTGTGAGTTTTATCGTGTTGAGCGACCGCAATTCGAACCGCGATCTTGCCCCAATTCCGTCATTGCTTTCATTGTCTGCTGTTCACCACCACCTCATCCGATGTGAGACACGCATGCGCGTAGGCATCGTGGTTGAAGCCGGTGACGTGCGCGAGGTTCACCACATGGCGATGCTCATCGGTTTTGGTGCATCCGCGGTAAACCCCTATCTCGCCGTCGAGTCAGCCGAGAACCTGGTTCGAACCGGATACATCACCGAGGTGTCCGCCACAAAGGCGGGGGCAAACGTCGTCAAGGCACTGGGTAAGGGCCTGCTCAAGATCATGTCGAAAATGGGCATCTCGACGGTTGCGTCGTACCGTGGTGCTCAGACTTTCGAGGCGATTGGACTTTCGCAGGACTTCGTCGACGAGTACTTCACGGGAACGCTGAGCAAGCTTGGCGGAGTCGGAATCGAAACAATTGCTGAGGAGAACCGCCAGCGTCACGTGAGCGCGTATCCGCTCGATGGCATTCCGGGCAACCCGCACGAGACGCTTGAGGTCGGCGGGGAGTTCCAGTGGCGTCGTGACGGTGCGCCTCATTTGTTCAACCCGGAGACCGTTTTCAAGCTTCAGCATTCAACCCGCACACGTCGCTACGACATTTTCCGCGAATACACCAAGTTGGTGGATGACCAAGCTGAACACTTGATGACGATTCGTGGGTTGTTCTCACTCGACGAGAACGATCGCGCCCCCATTCCCGTAAGCGAAGTAGAGTCTGTTGCCTCCATTGTGAAGCGATTCTCTACGGGCGCCATGAGTTACGGGTCCATCTCGCAAGAAGCACACGAAACACTTGCCATTGCAATGAATCAAATCGGAGCCAAAAGCAACACTGGTGAGGGTGGAGAGGATCTCGAACGGCTGCTTGATCCCCGTCTGCGCAGTGCGATCAAGCAGGTTGCTTCCGGCCGCTTTGGCGTCACAAGCATGTATCTCAGTAATGCCGACGACCTTCAGATCAAGATGGCCCAGGGAGCAAAGCCGGGTGAGGGCGGGCAACTCCCTCCCAACAAGGTCTATCCTGCGATTGCTCGAACGCGTCACGCGACCGCGGGTGTTGGACTCATCTCTCCGCCGCCACACCACGACATCTATTCCATCGAAGACTTGAAGCAGCTGATTTTTGACCTCAAGCGGTCAAATCCATCGGCACGTGTTCACGTCAAGCTCGTGAGCCAGAACGGCATTGGTGCTGTCGCCGCCGGCGTTTCGAAAGCTCTTGCAGACGTGATTCTCATCTCTGGGCACGATGGCGGAACGGGGGCGAGTCCACTCAACTCTCTCAAACACGCTGGCACCCCGTGGGAGCTCGGCCTCGCTGAAGCGCAGCAGACGCTGATGCTCAACGGAATGCGTGATCGTGTCGTGGTCCAGGTGGATGGGCAACTCAAGACAGGTCGCGACGTCATCATTGCCGCATTACTCGGTGGCGAAGAGTTTGGGTTTGCCACGGCTCCACTCGTTGTATCCGGTTGCATCATGATGCGCGTCTGTCACCTGGATACGTGTCCAGTTGGTGTTGCTACACAGAACCCGGAGCTGCGCGCCCGCTTTAGCGGTAAGCCGGAGTTTGTCGTGAACTTCTTTGAGTTCATTGCAGAAGAAGTTCGTGAGTACCTCGCTGCTCTTGGTTTCCGAACACTGGATGAGGCAATCGGTCGTTCTGACCTGCTGAACGTTCGTCGTGCCGTTGAGCATTGGAAAGCTGATGGACTCAACCTCGAACCCATTCTGGTCGGGCCAAAGTTCTCTGCCGATGAACCGCGCAAGCACGGACGCAGTCAAGAGCATGAGCTGGAAAAGCACTTCGACGTTGAACTCATCAATCTCTCGCGGGAGAGCCTGGAGAGTGGGCGTGTTGCTTCCATCGACTTGCCGATTCGCAATACCGAGCGAGCAGTGGGAACGATGCTGGGACACGAACTCACAAAGCGTCATGGGGCGAATGGGCTGCCTGACGGCACAATCGACATCACGCTTCGAGGGGCAGCGGGCCAGTCATTCGGCGCCTTCGTGCCCCGGGGAATCACGTTGCGACTCATCGGTGACGCAAATGACTACGTCGGCAAGGGTCTGTCTGGTGGTCACATTGTGGTTCGTCCGAGCGAGGCGTCCACATTCGCTCCAGAAGAAAACGTTGTCGCAGGAAACGTCATTGGGTACGGAGCAACTTCGGGACACCTGTTTGTGAGCGGCATTGTGGGCGAACGATTCTTTGTTCGCAACTCCGGAGCGACTGGTGTCGTCGAAGGAGTGGGAGACCACGCCCTTGAGTACATGACCGGCGGACTCGCCATGATTCTGGGCAAGACCGGCCGCAACTTCGGTGCGGGCATGAGCGGGGGAGTTGCGTATGTTTACGAACTCGAAGAGTCGCACGTGAATTCCGATGCACTCAAGACTGGTGAGCTACAGCTCATTGGTCTCGATGAGACTGATGTTCAGATTGTTTCTGATTTGCTCGTTCGTCACGCATCCGAAACCGGCTCGCCGCTGGCTCAACGCTTGCTCGACGGGGGAGTCGCAACCTTTGCCAAGTTCACCAAGGTCTTGCCGCGGGACTACGCGGCAGTTCTCTCGCTTCGCCAAGAAGCCGTCGACGCGGGAATCGATCCTGACGGTGAAATCACGTGGCGCAAGATTTTGGAGGTAACCGGTGGCTGATCCAAAGGGCTTTCTGAACACGCGCGACCGCGAGACACAGCCCCGTCGTCCGGTAGAGCTTCGCTTGATGGACTGGAACGAGGTCTATGAGCGCACGGATTCTGGCGTCGTCAAGAGACAGGCCGGGCGATGCATGGATTGTGGCGTTCCTTTCTGCCATCAGGGATGTCCATTGGGCAACTTGATTCCAGAATGGAACGATCTCACCTGGCGAGGAGACCTCAAGGGCGCAATTGAGCGCTTGCATGCAACAAACAACTTCCCTGAGTTCACGGGGCGCTTGTGTCCAGCGCCGTGCGAATCGGCCTGTGTCTTAGCCATCAACCAGCCCGCCGTCACAATCAAGCAGGTCGAGGTTTCGATTATTGATGATGCATTCGATGCCGGTCTCGTCACTCCGGTCATTCCCACGCGAATGACCGAGAAGACGGTCGCCGTGATCGGAAGCGGCCCGGCAGGCTTGGCGGCGGCGCAACAACTCACCCGCGCCGGTCACACCGTGGCGGTCTATGAGCGTGACGATCGCATTGGTGGTCTGCTTCGATACGGAATCCCAGATTTCAAGATGGAAAAGTCGCAGCTTGACCGTCGTCTCGAGCAAATGTCAGCTGAGGGAACGATTTTTCGCACGGGAGTGAACATTGGCACTGACATCACATGGGAGCAGCTTTACGAACGCTACGACGCTGTTGTGATAGCGACCGGTGCTGTTCTGCCGCGTGATCTGAACATTCCGGGGCGTGACCTCAATGGCGTGCATTTTGCGATGGACTACCTCGTACCTGCCAACAAGGCAGTAGCCGGAGATGCCGTTGAAATTATTGACGCCAAAGACAAGCACGTCGTGATTCTCGGCGGCGGTGACACCGGTGCCGATTGCCTCGGTACAGCGCATCGCCACGGTGCTGCATCCGTCACCACGTTGGCAATCGGAACTCAGCCACCTTCAGAGCGTCCGGAGAGCCAACCCTGGCCAACGATGCCCAACCTTTTCGAGGTCGCGAGTGCGCATGAAGAGGGCGGTGAGCGGGTGTACTTGTCGTCGACCGTTGAGTTCGTCAACGACGGCAATGGCAACGTTTCTGGAATCCGCGTCGCGGAGACGGAGTATCTCGACGGTAAGCGTGTTCCGAAATCTGGAACAGAACGAGTAATTCCCGCTGACCTCGTTCTGCTTGCTCTGGGCTTCACCGGTCCTGAAACTTCGCTAATCACGACGTCGTACGAGACAGGTGTGGATGATCGGGGCAACGTGGCACGTTCTCACTCGTTTGAGACCGCGCGACCGGGCGTCTTTGTTGCCGGAGATGCCGGCAGGGGACAGTCCCTCATCGTGTGGGCAATCGCAGAGGGTCGATCAGTTGCCGCTGAAGTAGACCGCTACCTGCAAGGAGTGACGTCGTTGCCTAAGCCGGTCGGTGCTCACGACCGTCCGCTGTCGTAGTCTTACCAGCGAGCATCCCTCCGGCTCCAAAGAAGAATAGTTCCCTCCCTCCTCGCCCGGTATCCGCCGGGTGCACATCATCAATGAGAGACACACAACATGAGACGCGCCAAAATCGTCGCCACACTGGGGCCGGCAACTGCCAGCTACGAGAACATCAAGAGCATCATTGAAGCTGGTGTCAACGTGTGTCGTATGAACCTCAGTCATGGTTCGTACGACGTTCACGAAGAGGTCTACCGCAATGTGCGCCAGGCGGCGGCAGACCTTGGTCAACCAGTGGCCGTGCTTGTAGACCTTCAAGGACCGAAGATTCGACTCGGCAAGTTCGAGGGTGGACCGTACGACTTGGCTGAGGGTGATGTGCTGACGATCACGATTGACGACATCCTCGGCACAAAGGAGCTCAGCTCGACGACGTACAAGGGTCTCCCCGGCGACGTCAAGCCAGGAGACCCGCTGCTCATCGACGATGGCAAAGTCGGGCTTCGAGTAACCGCGACCGACGCAAAGACGGT
>JBIISS010000075.1:0-5324 GCA_044340895.1 Microbacteriaceae bacterium | reverse complement strand
TTCAGGTTGTAGCCGCGAAGTAATTCGCAAACGACAACGCTGTGAGAACGGCCCTCGAGTAATCGGGGGCCTTTTTCGTTGTGGGACACGTGACGGACGACAGTTTTCCTCAGAATTCGGGATGCCGGACCTCCGATCTCGATCACACAGGGTGGGTTTTCTATACACAGGAAGCCGATTGGGCTTCAACGTTAAACACAGAGTTGAGACTCCGGCCTATACACAGGTTGGGGACCTAAAAAAGCCTGATGAAAGCAGATAAAGTGAGAAAAACTCTCCCCGTGTCCACATGTTCGTCCACAGGTTATGAACAACAGAAGCGATTTCTACGGCGAGTCATACACATGGTTATCCACAGGCTTGTTTGTCTTGTTCGGGGCTGATTCCTAGTGTGAGCACGGGGCGTTCCCTGTCATGTCGGCGGGTGGACTCAAACTGATCCCTGTTGACGTAATCCAAGGAGCTATCGTGTCCATCGCACATCTCCCGCCGCCGCCTGATTCCAAGGGCGCCATGCCCGGCGAGCGCGTTCCCCCACACGACGCCATGGCCGAGCAGAGCACCTTGGGTGGAATGCTGTTGAGCAAAGACGCCGTTGCCGATGTTGTCGAAGTGGTTCGTGGCGCTGACTTCTACGTGCCGAAGCACGAAGTGATTTTCGACGCAATCCTGAACCTCTACGCGCATGGCGAGCCAACGGATGCCATCACCGTCACCGATGAGTTGACAAAGACCGGGCTACTGGTGCGGGCCGGCGGCGCCGAGTACCTGCACACGCTGACGGCCATGGTGCCGACGGCGGCAAATGCGGGTTACTACGCGAGCATCGTCTCTGAGCGCGCTCTGTTGCGCCGACTCGTCGATGCGGGAACAAAAATCGTGCAGATGGGATACGCGGGCGAGGGCGAACCGCAGGACTTGGTGAACACGGCACAAGCCGAGATTTATGCCGTAACCGGATCAGCCGATGTCGAGGATTACGTTCCCCTGACAACGGCTGTTGACTCCGCGATCGAAGAAATCGAAACGGCCCGTCATCGCGACGGCAGCATGATTGGCGTTCCGACCGGGTTTCGTGATTTGGATGAGCTTACGAACGGGTTGCACCCAGGGCAACTCATCATCATCGCCGCTCGTCCGGCATTGGGTAAGTCGACGTTGGCACTCGACCTGGCACGTCACGCGAGCGTTCGTTACAACCAGCCGTCGATCTTCTTCTCGCTTGAAATGGGCAAGAGTGAGATTGCGATGCGTCTGTTGTCTGCAGAGTCTTCTGTTCCCCTTCAGAACATGCGTAAGGGCACCGTTGCGAATAACGATTGGACGGCCATCGCGGCCACACGCGGACGCATTTCGGAATCACCGTTGTTCATCGATGACAGTCCCAACATGACGCTTGTTGAGATTCGTGCCAAGTGTCGGCGTCTCAAGCAACGTGTTGGGCTCAAGCTCGTTGTCATCGACTATCTGCAACTCATGACGAGCGGTCGCCGGGTCGAAAATCGCCAGCAAGAGGTTAGCGAGTTCTCGCGCGCACTCAAGCTTCTCGCCAAAGAGCTCCAGGTTCCCGTTGTGGCTCTGTCGCAGCTAAACCGTGGCCCTGAACAGCGTTCGGACAAGATGCCGGCATTGTCTGACTTACGTGAGTCTGGTTCGCTCGAGCAGGACGCCGACATGGTCATCCTCCTGCACCGAGAGGGCGCCTATGACCGTGACCACCCGCGGGCGGGCGAGGCGGACCTTATTGTCGCGAAGCACCGGAATGGTCCGACGGGCACCATTGTGGTGGGCTTCACTGGGCACCTGTCTCGCTTCAACGACTTAGCCTTGAGTGAGCGCGCGTAGAGTGACGGCGTGAAGACTGGAGAATCGCGTGCGTCCAAGCGCAAGCTGGGCGGGGCTCTGATCCTGTGGGCGTTGCCCCCAGCCGTGTCCGGCATTTTCATTACGTTCTCGGTTGATCACGGTCCTGAAGTTGGCATGGTCGGCCTGGCTATTCTTGCGCTAGGAACGGCTTTCGCCCGCGGCTGGGCACTGTGGTCGATTGTTAACCTTGGGGCCACGTGGCGCTTTGCCAATGGATTGGCTGCGTCGGGGTCGACCGTCGTTGGCATCGTCGCGCTTGTCGCACTGACGCAACCATTTGGTTTGGGATTGCTTGTAATGCTTGTTGCCTCGTGGGCAGTTTTTCTCACCGTGTGTGATGCCGTCATGGCCTTTCGCATTCGGCACGTCCAATTGTCTCGAGACCTTGGCGTGCTCGCTATCGCCAGTGGAGCTCTCGCCACAATTGAGATCGTGTTTCCCCTTTCGAGCGTTTACGCTGTGGGCATTCTCGGGGCATATGGCGTGATTGTCGCTGTGTACCTCGCCATTGCGGGCGCGTCATTGAGGTTTGATTCGTCTTCACACATCGCATCGAAAGAAGGCAGCACATCATGAACACCCCGTCGCGCAGAGACCGGCTTCGTCCTGTCGAACTTCTCGGAATCTCCGCCGTCATCGCAATCTTCACGGGTTCGATTGTGCTCATGTCGACCCGCGTTGCCGCGCAAGCATTGATCTGGGCGGGCGTCGCATTTATCGTGAGCCTCGTTGCCATCGCGATGTTCGTTCTTGCACTCAAACCACAACAAGACGAACTCAATGACATCGAGAATCTTGACTCTCACCGGTAGCTAGCCCGACAAGCGCAGCACCCGCTCGCTGGGTTGCCAGCTAGTCGATATATCCGACGAGAGCGTCGGCGAGCCCGGCATAGTGAGCGGGGCTCAGAGCTGTCAGCCGAGTCTTTGCGTTGTCCGAAATGTCGAGTGTGTCAATGAAGTCCCGCATGCCCTGAGCAGAGAGCTTCTTACCCCGTGTCATTTCTTTGAGCAGCGCGTACGGGTCGCTAATGGATGAGCGCCCGGCAGCGACCTCTGCACGAATCACGGTCTGGATAGCCTCGCCGAGAACCTCCCAGTTGGCATCGAGATCACGAGCGAGAACTTCCACATCGAGGTCAATCTCGCCAAGCCCACGTCGGATGTTGTCGAGTGCGAGAAGTGAGTGTCCGAGCGCAACTCCGATGTTTCGCTGGGTTGTGGAATCCGTGAGGTCCCGTTGCAGCCTGCTTGTGACCAGCGTGCTCGAGAGTGAGTCGAGTAACGCGCTCGACAACTCGAGATTCGCCTCGGCGTTTTCGAATCGAATCGGGTTGATTTTGTGAGGCATCGTTGATGAGCCCGTGGCGCCGGCTTGGGGAATTTGACGAAAGTAACCTAACGAGATGTAGGTCCAGATGTCGGTTGCGAGATTGTGCACAATGCGGTTCCCGTGCGCGATGGCGGAATAGAGCTCAGCTTGCCAGTCGTGCGATTCAATCTGGGTGGTGAGCGGGTTCCAGGTCAGGCCGAGGCCTTCGACGAACTCGCGAGAAATGCTGGGCCAGTCAACTGACGAATCTGCCGCGACGTGCGCGCTGAATGTTCCTGTGGCTCCGCTGAATTTTCCGAGATAGTCGGTCGCGGCAACCTGTTTGCGGATGCGCTGCAAGCGGTACACGAAGACGGCGAGTTCCTTGCCCATGGTTGACGGGGTGGCCGGCTGACCGTGCGTGCGACACAGCATCGGCACCGCGCGGTGTTCAATCGCAAGAGACCGAAGTTCGGCAATCACGGCATCTAGCGCCGGAAGCCACATCGCGGTCACAGCGTCTCGGATTGTCATGGCGTAGGAAAGATTGTTGATGTCTTCGCTCGTGCAGGCGAAGTGTGTCAGCTCACTGATGTGATCAAGCCCGAGTTTGTGAAGCTGGCCGCGAACGAGGTACTCGACCGCCTTAACGTCGTGCCGTGTGGTCGCCTCGAGGGCGGCGAGCTCATCGATTTCTGGCTGACCGAAATCACGGGCAAACGAGCGAAGGGCGGCGCTGTCCTTTGCCCTCAAGGGACTGGAGCCGAACATCCGGCGCTGTGTGAGCGCGATGAGCCACTCGACCTCTACGTGGACCCGCGCGCGATTCAGTCCGGCCTCGGACAGGTATTCACCGAGCGACGATACGGTCGCGTGATAGCGACCATCGAGTGGACTCAAGACCTGCACGGGAAGCACCATGGTTCTATTCTCCCAAACGGGCAGTCATCCACAGCGCACATTGCGTGAGCAAATACACAGGGGCACTCCGGCTTATTTCGGCAGGGTTAGAGAGCTCGCATCGTGTCCTCATGTCAACCGACGACCCGTGGGCGAGTGCGCACAACGCGCTGAGCATGCGCTCCCGAGTTATTGCACTTGCCAACGACTGGGACGAAATCGTGCGCGCGATCGGGGCGCTGGCTAGACACGACGATAGCGGCGTGGGGTGGCAATCCCGAGCCGCGAGTTACGCTGAGGCGAACGCCGATGCACTGTTCGCCGAAGCTCGCTCCATTCGAGATCAGCTGTGGGATCTCACATCGTGACCCGACAGCATGTTGTCGTTGACACGATTGACCTCGATTCGAACGCGTGGCAATGGCATCGCCAGGTAGCCCACATCGATGAGTGGTTAGCCTCGGCGCAAACGATGAGGGGGTACTTCTCGATCGACACGGTCGACGACGAACTGCTAACGCTGATGAGCCAGGTGCGCCGGATGCGCTTCCGCGCGCACGAACACGCCTCGTCCCTCACCGAAGCCGCTCGCACGTATGAAACGTGGGAGACCGACATCGGCGTGGCGTGTCAACGAGCAGCGGATGCGGCCTGGTGGCTGTGTGGCCGTCTGGCCCCCCTGCTCACCCTCGCTATCGGACCCGGGGTGCTTGTTGGGGTGGGAGCGGCTCAGCTTTTTGGTGCAATCCTGAACGCCATTGCACCCGCAGCTGCGGCGGCGTATGAGCAGATGTCGGCTCGCGCGTGGGCGACGGTGCTGGCGACACCCGCCGTTGTTCGAGCCATCGAACTGAGTGTCGGGTCGCTCGATGAGGCGCTCGCCGGTTTTGCGGGCGTCCCTCTGCCTGTTGCCTTGGCGCTCGGGACTGCGGGGGCGGGAGTAACCACGACGGCAGGCGCGGCCCGCCTCGCGTCGCGCATCAACGCGATAATCGCAAAGCCGGATGACGCGATGACCGCGTCAGCCGGGGGTACAACTTTGGCCCAGACAGCGGTCGTTCGCACAGAAACAGCGCCGGCACATCCGCCCCGAGATTTTGCCGACGTGTTGCAGCGCATCCCGAGTGATTCAGATGCTGGCGCCCAAGTCAGAATCGAAGACTATGACGGTACCTACGTCGTCTACGTTGGCGGAACGGTCGACGGCGCTTTGGGTGCGAATGCGCAACCGTGGGATATGTCGAGCA
>JBIISS010000074.1:0-5378 GCA_044340895.1 Microbacteriaceae bacterium | reverse complement strand
AGCTCAGCTCGACTTCTTCGTGTCTCGGAAACAGTGGTGGTTCGCCCAAGAGAACATCCAAGATCAGGCGCTCATACGCTTCTGGACTCGCCTCTGTAAAGGCGTGTCCGTATCCAAAGTCCATGGTGACATCGCGCACCTGCATGCCGGCCCCGGGCACCTTCGAGCCGAAACGAATAGTCACACCCTCATCTGGTTGAACTCGAATGACGAGAGCATTTTGGCCCAGTGCAGAGGTTTGGTGTTCGGCAAAGAGGTATTGAGGTGCTCGCTTGAACACAACGGCAATCTCGGTAACGCGTCGACCCAGTCGTTTGCCGGCGCGCAGGTAGAACGGCACGCCCGACCAGCGTCGCGTTCCCACGTCAAGTCGCATCGCGGCGAACGTTTCAGTGCTGGATTGGGGGTTCATCCCTTCTTCTTCGAGGAATCCGGGAACGAATTCACCGCCTTGCCATCCTGAGCCGTACTGTCCACGTGCTGTTGCCGAGCCAAGATCGGCAGGCAAACGAACTGCTGCGAGTACTTTTTCCTTCTCTGCACGCAAATCATCTGCGTTGAACGAGATGGGCTCTTCCATCGCCGTCAAGGCCATCAGTTGCAAAAGGTGATTCTGGATCACGTCCCGTGCCGCGCCAATGCCGTCGTAGTACCCAGCACGGCCACCGACACCAATGTCTTCTGCCATCGTGATCTGCACGTGGTCGACGTGCTCGGCATTCCACAGAGGTTCGAAGAGTTGATTCGCAAATCGCAACGCAAGAATATTCTGAACCGTCTCTTTGCCCAGATAGTGATCAATGCGAAAAATCGAGTCCGCCGGAAAAACTGACTCCACCACGTCGTTCAGTTCTCTGGCCGTGGTGAGGTCACTGCCGAACGGCTTCTCAATGACAACCCGGCGCCACGAATCTCCATCCGCACGTGCGAGTCCTGACCGGCTGAGCTGTTGCGTCACTAGCGGGAACGAACCAGGAGGAATAGAAAGGTAAAAACAATGGTTGCCCATCGTTCCCTGTTCTGCGTCCAGGTCTGCCAGGGTCGTCTTCAGTCGATCGAACGACGCGTCGTCATCAAACGTTCCACTGATGAAGCGGATTCCCTTGAGAAGCTGCTCCCAGACTTCCTCGCGAAACTCCGTGCGGGCGAATTCCTTGACCGAGTCGTGCACGACCTGCGCGAAGTCTTGATCTGCCCAGTCTCGGCGTGCAAATCCAACGAGCGCAAAACCCGGAGGCAGAAGTCCCCGGTTCGCCAGGTCGTAGACCGCGGGCATGAGCTTTTTTCTCGCAAGATCACCGGTAACGCCAAAGAGCACCAAAGCACTGGGGCCCGCGATTCGGTGGAGCCGGCGGTCTTCAACAACGCGAAGCGGATTGTTGCCGGCAGAAACATCAACTGGAGCCATGGTTAGTTGAATGCCTCAAACAGCGACACGAGTTGCTTCTCAGGTTGCGTCAGGGTCAGCGTCAAGACCGGTCGACCGTGTTGCGCGAGTACGTTCGCGTCTCCCGCGGCCTGGGCTGCGATGAGTTCTCCGAACGTGAATGGGCGGTCAGGTATCTCCAAATCGACCGTCGCGGACTGCAAGATCTGAATGAAGACCCCGGTTGCCGGACCACCCTTGTGGAACTGTCCTGTTGAGTGCAAGAAGCGTGGACCCCAACCAAAGGTCACGGGCCTGCCGGCTCGTGCCGCAATCAGCTCTCGGATACCGTCGAGCTGAGGATGCGAGGCGCGGTCAACGTAGGCCTGCACCGAGAGGTATCCATCTGACGGAAGTGTCGCCAGCGCAGCCGTCACAGCTTCGCGAACGGTGTTCGCACCGCCCACAAAACCTCCGAGGGCCCGCACTTCGATTCCGCCATCCACAAAGAGAGGCGCAGTCGGTTCCGGACGGTGATCCAAGAGCGCGCGCGCAGCAACCTTTGCCGACTCCACGTCGGGCTGATCGAACGGATTGATTCCAAGGATTGCGCCGGCAACCGCTGTCGCGTATTCCCAGACCATGAATTGTGCCCCGAGCGTTCCGGAAATGAGAATCTCGCCGTCGTGACGATCGGATGCGCGAAGGTGAAACTCATGAGCATCGTCCACGAGACGACACACAACCATGTCAGCAACGGGCGACGTGACTTCCGTCGAAACGACATCAAGAACCACCGGCAGGATGCCCGTCGACTCCTTGCCCGTCGACTCAGCGACGAGCTGCTCGATCCAATTGGGCAGCCCTACTATGTGTGTGCCGTCGGCAACAAGACCGAGCTTGTTGACCCGGGGAACCTGGCCAGCCATCGCCGCGCCCAAGATGAGCCCCGGATTATTGGCAGTGTCAACTGCGAGGTCAAGAAGAACGGCCTCGGCTTCATCGAGAAGCTGGTTGAGGTCGACCCCCACGAGTCCTGACGGAACGAGTCCGAAGGCCGTGAGAGCAGAGAACCTTCCACCAACGAGTGGGTCTGCGTTGAATGTTGCGTACCCAGCCTCACGCGCGGACACGTCGAGTGGCGAACCCGGATCGGTGACGACGATGATTCGCTCGACTGGGTTGATTCCGGCGCTCTCGAAGGCAGCTCGGAAGGTTCGAAGCTGGCTGTCCGTTTCGACGGTTGACCCTGACTTCGACGAAACGACCAGAGCAAGATCCGACAGCCCTGACTTCAACGCGGAGAGCACCTGACCTGGTTCCGTCGAATCGAGAATTGTGAGCTCACGATTGAATGTTTGAGTAATCACTTCTGGAGCAAGCGATGAGCCACCCATTCCAGCCAGCACAAAACGTTGCACACCCTGAGCTGACAGTCGATCGCGCAGAGCGTAGATGTCGGAAATTATCGGCCGTGATGAGGAGACCGACTGCACCCAACCGAGCCGAATCGAAGCCTCAGCTTCGGCCGTCTTGCCCCACAGGGTTGGATTTGCATCGGTGATTCCGCTCGCGACGAGTGACTCAACGAGCTTGGGTAAGTGTTGTTCTACTGCTTGCTCTACTGCGCCACTGACGTGGATGCGAAAACTCACTTTGCTGCCTCCAGCGCGGTCGTAACCGTGTCAAGAAGCTCGCCCCACGAAACGATGAACTTGTCGACGCCTTCAGTTTCAAGTGTCGTTGTGACGTCCTCAAAGTCGATGCCAGCTGCGGCCAACTGTGCGAAAAGCAAGCGAGCTTCGTCATAGTTGGTCGTGATGGTGTTTCCAACGACGACGCCATGATCTGCCGTGGCGAGAAGAGTCTTCTCGGGCATCGTGTTCACCACACCAGCAGCAACGAGCTCAGTTACATAGAGCGTGTCCGGCAACGCAGGATCTTTCACTCCCGTTGAGGCCCACAACGGACGTTGCGCGTTCGCTCCCAGAGCAAGCAGCTTTGCAGCCCGCTCCGTGTCAAACGCATTCTCAAATAGTTCGTAGGCGAGCCTCGCGTTGGCCAAGCCAGCCTGCGACTTCAGCGATGAGTCAGCGCCAAGTGCGTCCAGTCTCTTGTCGACCTCTGTGTCAACCCGCGACACAAAGAACGAGGCGACCGAGTGAATCTCCTCAAGGTCGTGCCCAGCGGCCGATGCTTTCTCGAGACCGGCCAGGTAGGCGTCAATGACTGCCCCGTACCGCTCAAGCGAGAAGATCAGAGTCACATTCACCGAGATGCCCGCGCCGATTACATCAGTGATGGCGTCGAGCCCAGCCAAGGTGGCCGGAATCTTGATCAGAGCGTTAGGACGATTGACTTTGGCCCACAAGCGCTTTGCTTCCGCAATCGTGCCGGGAGCATCGTGAGCGAGTGTGGGGGAGACCTCAATCGAAACCCGGCCATCGACTCCTTGCGTGCGGTTGTAGATGGGGCGGAAAAGGTCACAGGCATCAGCCACGTCATCGGTTGTAATCTCGAAGACTGCTTCGTCGGCACCGGTGTTCTTAGCGGCAAGTTCGGCAACCTGCGCAGCGTAGCTCTCGCCGTCGGTCAGTGCACCAGCAAAGATGGTGGGATTTGTCGTCACACCGACCACATCGACATCTGCGATCAGCTTGGCCAGCTTGCCGGTCTTTAGCGAGCTGCGGGAAAGATCGTCGAGCCAGATGCTGACTCCTGCTCCGGAAAGGGCCGATGTGTTTGCGTTCATTGCGTTATCTTTCGTTCTTGGTCAGTCGGAGGCAGGAAGGTTTGCGAATCAGGCGGAAGCGGCGATGGATTCCTTGGCCGCAGCCACGACGGCTTCCGCCGTCATTCCAAACTCACGGAAGAGTGTCTTGAAGTCTGCCGATGCCCCATAGTGCTCAATCGAGACGCTGCGTCCGCTCGAGCCAACGAGCTTGTCCCACGACATTGCAATTCCCGCTTCGACGCTCACACGAGCACGCACACGTGGTGGAATCACCGCGTTGCGGTACGACTCTGGTTGCTCGGCGAACCACTCCATGCATGGAGCCGACACAACTCGAGCGTTGACCCCATCGGCTGCGAGAGCCTCACGGGCAGCCACAGCGAGCTGAACCTCAGATCCCGTTGCGATGAGAACCACATCTGGTGTGCCACCTGGAGCCTCGACGAGTACATAGGCACCCTTTGATGTGTTGCGTGCCGAAGCAAACTCCGAGTCCGTTGCCTCGCCAGCACCACGCTCAAACACCGGCAGATTCTGGCGTGACAGAGCGATACCTGCCGGGCCACCACGACGCTTGAGTATCTCGAGCCACGCCCACGCCACTTCGTTGGCGTCGGCCGGGCGAACGACGTCTAGGTCAGGAATCGCACGCAGTGTTGCGAGCTGTTCGATGGGCTGGTGAGTCGGGCCGTCTTCACCGAGCGCCACGGAGTCATGAGTCCAGACGAATATCGATGGAACCTTCATGAGAGCAGCCAAACGAACTGCAGGTCGCATGTAGTCGCTAAAGATGAGGAACGTGCCGCCGTACGCGCGGGTCTTTCCGTGCAGGACGATTCCATTGAGAATCGCACCCATCGCGTGTTCGCGAATACCGAAGTGAAGGGTTCGTCCGTAGACATCGCCACTCCATTCGTGCGTCGACCACTCGGCGGGAACGAACGACTTCGCACCTTCAATAGTGGTCATGTTGGACTCGGCAAGGTCGGCAGACCCTCCCCACAGTTCTGGCATGACCGCGCCGAGAGCACTGAGCACCTTGCCGGACGCAACACGCGTCGAAATGTCCGTCGCTGGGAAGACGGGCAACGCGTCTTCGATTCCCGACGGAAGCGCGCCGCTTTCGACTCGATCGAATAGCGACTTGTGCTCGGGGTTCGCCTGAGCCCACGCGTCAAAGCTTTGCTGCCACTCGGCTCGCACCGCTTTGCCTCGATCGACAGCCCCGCGCGTGTGCGCGATCACTGCGGCATCGACATCAAATGAATTCTCTGGGTC
>JBIISS010000073.1:0-5391 GCA_044340895.1 Microbacteriaceae bacterium | reverse complement strand
TCGCTTAGGCGTTGATGGCCTGCTGGATGAGCGGGAGGATGAAGTACAGCAGGAATCCTGCCGAGACAACCCAGAGCAGCCAGTGGATTTCTTTCGCCTTGCCCGAGAGCGAACGAATGACAACCCAGGCAATGAAGCCGGCGCCGATTCCGTTTGCAATCGAGTACGTGAGCGGCATCGCGATGATTGCGATGAACGCCGGGAATGCGGCCGACCAGTCCTTCCAGTCGATGTCCACGACCTGACCCATCATCATCGCACCGACGATGACGAGTGCTGCAGCACCGACCTCGAGCGGAACGACCTGAGTGAGCGGGGTGAGGAACATCGCCAGGACGAACAACACACCGGTGATGAGCGAGGCGAGACCCGTGCGGGCTCCCCCACCGATGCCGGATGCACTCTCGATGTAGACCGTGTTCGACGACGTGGAGGTGACTCCACCGGCAACAGCGCCAGCGCCTTCAACGATCAGAGCCGGGGTCAAGCGTGGGAAGTTGCCCTTCTTGTCAGCAAGACCAGCCTGCTTTGAGAGACCCGTCATGGTGCCCATTGCGTCGAAGAAGTTCGAGAACAAGAGCGTGAAGACGAGCATCAGGGCAGCGAGCGCACCGATACGACTAAACGAGCCGAAGAGATCAACCTGGCCGATAATCGAGAGGTCTGGCAATGCGAAAACAGACGTCGGGATGACCGGCTGTGCGAGGTTCCAGCCCGCGGGGTTGTAGGTTTCGGTGCCGGGAACGCCCATTGAGCCCGATGGCCAGATGGCGTTCAAGACGATCGCAATAACTGTCGTTACAACGAGACCAATCAAGATGCCGGCCTTGACCTTACGGGCAACAAGCACGGCGGTGAGAATGAGTCCGATGATAAATGTCAGCGTCGGGATGCCAACAAGCACGCCGCCAACACCGAGGCCGATGGGCGGAGCGCCCAGCCCCGTCGAGCGAACGAAACCGGCGTCAACAAGGCCGATGAATGCGATGAAGAGACCGATGCCCACTGTGATGGCCGTCTTCAGCTGAGCCGGCACCGCATTGAAGATCATGGTGCGCAAACCGGTCGACGCGAGAATCACAATAAGGATTCCTTCGATGACGACGAGACCCATGGCTTCGGGCCAGGTGACACCCTTCACGATGCTGACCGCAAGGAAGGAGTTGATGCCCAAGCCCGCGGCAAGCGCGAACGGCAGGCGGGCGACCACGCCGAAGAGAATCGACATGACGCCGGCGGTGAGCGCCGTTGCTGCACCGATCGCTCCGAGTGCTGGGTCGCCTCCACCGATGAGGTTGCCCTCAACGTCAGGTGAGAATCCGAGGATCAGCGGGTTGAGAATGATGATGTACGCCATCGTGATGAAGATGACGAGACCACCGCGCACCTCGGTGCCGATGGTCGAGCCGCGCTTGGTGATCTCGAAGAACTTGTCGAGACGTGCCGAGAAACCGGACTTTGCAGCCGACTTCTTGGACGCGGATTTTGTTTTGGTAGCTTGTGCCACGAATCCAACTCCTTTGGGGATTGAGTGAGGGGTGTTCCTTAGAGCCACGATACTGTCAGCACATTCTCAGGGAGGTTTCCTTCGTGTAAACGTGTCTCACCCTCACTCTGACCTTGAACGTTGACCAACCTGCACCAAATCAACGCCGGGAACTTACAATTGGCAGGTGCCGTCGACCCGAGTGACTTCTACCAGCGAGAACGAATCTCGCGGAATAACGCTGTTCGACGCCTTGCCACCTCGAGCGTCGCGCCACACGATCGCCGTGAACGACGTCGACCTCGGATACTCGTTGATCGAACCAACCGGGCCCGTTCGAGGAACGGCCGTACTCGTCGCCGGATACACAAGTTCCTACGACACATTCAATGTGATTCTCGAGCCACTCGCCGAGAACGGGTACCGAGTGATCGGGTTGTCCCAGCGCGGGCAACCTCATTCAACGGGGCCAGACACGGTTGACGGATACTCGCTCGCGCAACTCGGAAGCGACATCCACACCTTCATCGATGCGCTGAGTAAAGGGCTGGGGGATCTCGGGCACATTCACCTGCTCGGGCACAGCTTCGGCGGAGTCGTCTCGCACGAGGCTTTCGCCCAGGATCCTGGTCGCTTCGCGAGCGTGACGCTGTGGAACTCAGGGCCCAAGGACTTCGGCGAGGGGGGTCCGGCGCACGATGCCCTCGTCGCGGATGGGCCGCGCGGCCTGTGGGTGCTCGATCGTCAACGAATGGGCCTGAACCCCGACGTTGAACGCGCGGGGGACATGAGTGTGATTGAGCGCTACTACTTCGACCGGCTCATGACGACGAAGCCGGCGGCGTTGCTCGCGGGGGCGGCCATTTTGCGCGACCAGGTTGATCGAACCAGCGAGCTTGCTGCGCTCTCGCGTGAGCACGGTATCCCGTTCTTGATTTCACACGGTGCCCACGACGACGCATGGCCCGCGGATTGGCAGCGAGACATGGCCATCGCACTGGGTGCGGACTATGTCGTGCTGGCCAACGCGGGCCATTCGTCACACGGCGACCGACCGAACATGGCGGCGGATGTGCTCGCCACGTTCTGGTCGGACGCGACTACTTCGACTTCTTGATCAGTGCGAGGAGGTCAGCCTTGCCGAGGGAGGTGTAACCCTTGAGTCCCTTGTTCTTGGCGTATTCCTTAAGCTCAGCGGTCGACCACGTCGAGTCTGGCGTACCGGTGCGAACCTTGACGGCGCTCAATGCAGGCGCAGCGGCCTTCTTGACAGCGGTCTCGGCCTGAGCAACGGTCTTCTTCGCCGTCGTCGTTGCCTTCTTGACGGTCTTCGTCGCCGACTTCTTGGCGGTGGCGGCCTTCTTCTTAGCGGTAGCTACCGTCTTCTTGGCCGTCTTTTCAGCCTTCTTCGCGAGGTCGGCAGCGCCGTCGGCAACGTCGTTCTTGACGTCGGCAGCCATTGCGCCAGCCTTGCGGCCAGCTTCCTTGGCGGCCTTCTCGGCCTTGTCAGCGAGTTCAGCGAGGTCTGCCGCAGCAGCCTTCTTGGTGCGTGAAAAGAGTGCGGCGAAGCCGGACTTCTTCTGCTGTGCAGTCATGTCATGTCCCTTCGACAGGCACACGACTATCGCGTGCCAGTCTCAGAGTTTACAGAATTTCGCGCCGCTTCTCGCACCAATGCGGTGTGAAAAGCCCAATTGTTTTGTCGACGTTCACGCGCGAGTCAACTCACGCGGTCTAACTCTGCGCGTCGATAGCCCGGGCGAGAATGTCAATCAGCGCATCCAGTTGAACGCTGTCTT
This sequence comes from Microbacteriaceae bacterium, assembly GCA_044340895.1. Lineage (GTDB taxonomy): Bacteria > Actinomycetota > Actinomycetes > Actinomycetales > Microbacteriaceae > RFQD01. The sequence goes on along the minus strand of JBIISS010000073.1, from coordinate 2,106 downwards.
GCGAACCCTGCTCGGCTTCGGCTCCGTCGAGCGAACGCGCGGCGAGGCCCTGCTTGCTATCGATGAGTTCGGCAATTTTCGCGTCGATGGTTTGCGCCGCGATGATACGCCAGGCCGTGACGGGCATTTCTTGTCCGATGCGGTGGACCCGGTCGATCGCCTGTGTCTGTTCGGCACTTGTCCACGAGAGTTCGGCGAGCACGACGTTCGATGACGCCTGCAGGTTGAGCCCCACGCCGGCAGCCGTCAGCGAACAGACCGCAATGTGCACCGACTCGTCGTTGTTGAACGCGTCGATTGCTTCCTGTCGTGCAGGCGTCGACTGGTCACCGCGGATGGACACGGACTTGAGTCCCTGCGCAGCAAATGCGCGCTCCGCCGAATCCATGACGTCGATGTGCTTAGCGAAGAAGACGACTTTGCCCACCGAGCGTGCGAGCTGGCTCGCGTAATCGCTCGCGAGACCGGCTTTGGCTTGACCAATCTTGCGCACCATCGTGAACACGTTCTCGCCGGTCTTCTGATTCTTCGACTCTTCGAGTTCGGCAACGGCAACCGTGCGAATGAGCTCGGCGGTTGATCCGCGGAATGATCCGTTGATTGCCATGCGGTTGTAGCGATCGAGCAAACGTTTCGCGAGCTCTGCTTCGGCGGCACGGATGCTCGCGCCGAGTTCGTCGTCGAGCTCAACGGGTAGGTCGACAACTCGTTTCGCCGGCAGGTCTTTCGCAACGTCAATCTTGCGACGACGAACAATGCCCATGTCAATGACGGTCTCTCGGGCGGAGGTGTAGAACCCGGCATCCGCCGGCGTCAGACCCTTAGCCTCGAGGTGACCGAGGAGTTCGGGAGACGGCTTGTCGCCGTCGATCCAGCCCAGGAACATCCAAATGGCCCGGAAGTCTTCGATGTCGTTGATCAGTGGCGTTCCGGTGAGGGCGACACGCAACGGATTATGCCCCGGGGTGCGGCTCGTGATTCGGTCGGCCAGCGCAAGCACGTGCTTCGATCGCTGCGACGTGAGGTTCTTAATGAAGTGCGCCTCGTCCACGACCATCCCGCGGAATCCCATTTGCGACAGCCACGAGAGGTGACGATCGAGCACCTCATAGTTGACGATGAAGACATCTGCGAAGGCGTCGACGTCTTGACCATCACCGTGGATGACCGTGGCACGGCGACCCGGAATCCATCGCTCGACCTCGCGGGCCCAGTTCATCTTGACGACGTTGGGCACAATCGCGAGCAGCGGAAACGCGTCTGCGACCGACGCAGCGATGAGGCTCTGCGCGGTCTTGCCCAGACCTGGCTCGTCAGCGAGCAAGAACGTGCGGTGCCCGGCGCGAACCGTTTCGATAAATCGAATCTGGTGCGGCATGAGTTCTTGACCCTGAGGGCTGTAGTGGTCAAATCGGGGCATCGGTGGCATGTCCATGCACGCCGACTGCCCGCCGGCACCTTGCTCAAATGACTTGAAAAGTGGCTGAATCAGTTCCCAATTGGAGAGTCGAACCGCGGGAACGACGCGCTTCTGCGCGCTGAAGTCGGGAGCAAGAAAAGGAGTTGAACGGAGCTTAGCCTTGACCGACACCGGCAAAACCTGCTTTTCGGCCAGCTCAGGGGAAAGCACTTCTACCGGCTTCACCGGTTCGGCGGCGATGATCAGATCGTCGGGCGAAACCTCGGCCCCCGACTCGAGCAGCCAATCACGACGCATCGTTTGGGCAACGGTGCCTGTCGCATGATCAACCTCGAGCAACGCAATGAGCGACGTGTCGCGGGCAGCCGTTTTGGCCAAGATTGTGGCCACGCCGTCGAGACGTTTGAGTGCTTCGGCACGCTGTTGGTCAGTGAGATCTGGGTCTGTCTTTACGCGCGCACGCTCCTCGCGCACCAAAAAGGCGATGACCTGAAACTTGACACGGTTGGTGGGACCAACCTTCTTTCCGGTCTGAGCCTTAGCTTCTACCTCGCGAACCTTGCGCGCGAGAATGGGAATGAGCCCGGTGTTGTCGAGCGTGTGTCGGCGGGTGCCACTGCGAGCCACGTGGGTCTCCTGTGTGAACGAAGGTCTCAACCCCTCGCGCAGGACTGCGCGCGGTCACT
>JBIISS010000072.1:0-5433 GCA_044340895.1 Microbacteriaceae bacterium | reverse complement strand
CGTTCACCATTCGTGGCGCATCGTTATCAACCGATTCCGCCGCCGCAAGGTCTTGCTCTAGCGCGGGAATCTCGGCATACAGTAGGCGCGACGCCTGCTCGAGGTTTCCTTCGCGCTGTGCCCGGTCTGCCTGAATGCGGGCTGCATCCAGCTTTGTCTTGAGCTCGCCGACGCGGTTTAGTGCGCCGCGCTCCGTTTCCCAGCGCGCCTCGAGATCGCCGAGTTTGTCTTCGCGCTCGGCCAAGTCTTCACGCAGTTTCATGAGGCGCTGCTTGGATGCTTCGTCTTTCTCTTTCTTGAGAGCGAGTTCTTCGAGCTTCAGTCGGTCAACGCTTCGTCGAAGCTCATCTATCTCAACGGGCGCCGAGTCAATCTCCATGCGCAGTCGGCTGGCGGCTTCGTCGATGAGGTCAATTGCCTTGTCAGGAAGCTGGCGTGACGTGATGTACCGGTTGCTCATTGCCGCTGCCGCGACAAGGGCGCTGTCTGCGATGGCTACCTTGTGATGCGCTTCGTATCGTTCCTTGAGTCCTCGCAGAATTGCGATGGTGTCTTCCACGGTCGGCTCACCAACAAACACTTGCTGAAAGCGGCGTTCGAGTGCCGCATCCTTCTCAATGAATTCCCTGTACTCATCGAGTGTCGTCGCGCCGATCAAGCGAAGTTCACCTCGCGCCAACATCGGCTTGAGCATGTTTGCAGCCGCGACGGATCCCTCGCCGCCGCCGGCACCCATGAGTGTGTGCAGCTCGTCGATGAAGGTGATGATCTGCCCGTCGGAGTCATTGATTTCTTTCAAGACGGCCTTAAGGCGCTCTTCGAACTCACCGCGGTACTTTGCCCCAGCGATCAACGCGCTCATGTCGAGCGAGACGAGCTGCTTGCCCTTGAGGCTGTCGGCCACGTCACCCGCAACAATGCGCTGGGCGAGCCCCTCGACCACAGCCGTCTTGCCGACGCCGGGTTCACCAATAAGTACGGGATTGTTCTTCGTGCGGCGAGTCAAGACTTGGCTCACGCGGCGAATCTCCGCATCGCGACCAATGACGGGGTCGAGCTTTCCGCTTTTCGCGATTTCGGTGAGGTTCACGCCGTATTGCTCCAGCGCGCTCTTTTGTTCTTCTTGAGATTGATCGTTCATGAGTGTCGATTCCTTAGTTTGCGAAATTGTTTCTCGTGGACTCGTTTGGGAGTCCTCGAGGAGCTCTGCGCGCTCGTGTGACCCTGCGTTGTGCATCCGCGGCGCCGCCGTCTTTGGTCGATGCTGTCACCGTGAACTTCGGGGTTTGGCTGATCAGTCGCGTTGACCCCACAAGACGCCGCAGGGCAGGCCGGTAACTGAGATGGCGATTCGCAACGACCCACAGTTCGCCCCCCCGCTTGAGCACACGGCCCGCTTCGGCGAACAGTCTCATCGAGGTATCCGCGTGAACGCCAGCTCCCGAGTGAAAAGGTGGGTTGAAGACAATGAGATCGGCAGAGTTGTCGGCATGGCTGGAGAGTCCGTCGTCCTGAACGACGCGAACTCGATCTGCAACGCCGTTTGCGCTCATCGTCGCGTTCGCCGACCGCACGGCTGCCGCCGACTGATCGGTCGCAACGATTCGGGCCGTGGGCCGCAAGCGTGCTAGTTGAACGGCAAGAACACCCGTGCCACACCCGAAATCAATGATGTGTTGGTTCTGTTGGCCGGGTACTCGATCAAGAACATCGAGCAGCGCTCGCGTACCGATGTCGAGAGAACTTGAGGCGAAAACTCCTCCAAAGGCACAGATATCAATCTCGAAATCAACGTTGTGCTGGCACTGTGGCAAACGAGAAAGAGCCTCTGTAGCCGAGTCGGGGCGTGGAATGCGTGCGGTGAGTACCCGAGATTTCTGGGTGCCTCTACCGACGGTCACCTGGCCAAAGTATTTTTCGAGAACGTCCGTCATCGATGCGGTCATGTATTTGTCACGTCCACCTGCCAAGACAATTACCTCTGGTGCTGCATTGGCAGCGACCAAAGCCGACCACTCGTCGAGTTGCTCCAGCGCCTTGGGCAATCGCATCACGACGAGCTTCGCCTGAGCGACAAGTTCGGCATCCAGCGGCATGTGCCGAAAAGTCGCCCGGTCAATCGCGACAATCTCCGCGTTGTTTTCGAGCGCTAATTCCCCAGCACGACCGTCTTGATGAACGCGCACAGGCCTAGCGGCTGCCGCTCCGGCTGCCACGAGTCCGAGCGTCAGGGCCCCGTAGTTGTCTCCGATAACGACAATCGGTCCTTCGCCTGTGAGAAATTCGCGTGATTCCGAAACAAGCAAGCGGTCGGCTGCATCCACGGCAAACAGTTCGGGAGCCTCCAAATCGGGCCAGCGGCGCAGGCGGGTCAACAGAGAGCCGTCGGGGACACCCGCGGCGTCCTCGCTGACGTGACTCACTTGCTGGGTCGCCATATGACCACATCCGTTCGGCGTCGCAGGCGGGTGCCCGCCCGAATCGTTTCAACTTCGCCCTCGGTGCCGGCGGCAAAGACTCGGCGACCGGGTTGGGCGAGCAGCGCATCCGCCAACGCGGTTTCAAGTTCACGAACACGTGCCTTGAGCGCCACCACGGCGTCTTCCAAATCGAGCACGCGTCGGATCCCTTCGAGGGAAAGGCCCTCGTTGCTCAAGCGCTGAACCTCGCGCAACTTGGCAACATCCCTCAGGCAGTATCTGCGGCTTTGCCCGGCGGTGCGACTTGGTTGCACCAGCCCCAGGCGATCGTATTGACGAAGCGTTTGCGGGTGCATGCCCGCCAGTTCCGCAGCCATCGAAATGGTCAAGATTGGCTGCAGCTCATCGATTCGTGTCACCAGAGACCCGCCTTAGCGCTTTGCCTTCGAGAGCAATTCGGCTCGCGGATTCTCACTCGGCGCGACTTCGGCAAACTTGTCGAGGGCATCCATCGCAGCCGCCTCGAGGTGCGACGGAACCGCGACCTGAACCTCAGCAAGCAAATCGCCTGCGGCCTTGTCGGTCTTCACACCACGTCCCTTGACTCGCAGGATGCGCCCACTCGGCGTTCCCGGAGCGACCTTGAGTTTCACGGACTCACCCTCAAGCGTCGGCACCTCAATCGTCGCGCCTTTCACGGCTTCAACGAAGGTAATCGGCACAACGAGTCGCATGTTCAAGCCGTCGCGCTCGAAAATCGGGTGCTTGCCAACCTTCACGGTGAGCACAATGTCGCCGGCGGGGCCGCCATCGGGTGACGGGTGGCCCTTGCCACGAAGTCGAATCTTTTGTTTGTCAGCGACTCCGGCAGGAATCTTTACCTTGACGGTGCGGCCGTTGCCCACATTCAGTGTGATGGTGTCGCCGTGAATCGCCTCGAAGAAGTCGATGCTCACTTCAGAGACGATGTCTTGGCCTTTGCGTGGCTGGCGGGCTCGTGCTCCCGGCTGCGCACCAAAGCCACCGCCAAACATGCCCGAGAGAATGTCTTCGAAATCCGCGCCGCCTTGAAAACCACCGCCGCGACCGAATCCGCCGAACGCATCATTGAATCCGCCCCCGGGGCCGCCTGCACTAAATCGTGGACCTCCGGATCCCATGGCTCGAATCTGGTCGTACTCGGCGCGCTCAGCCTTGTCGGACAAAACGGCGTATGCCTCGCTGATTTCTTTGAATCGCGCTTCGGCCGCGTCTTTTTCCTTCGGATCCGCAACCGAATCCGGGTGAAATTTTCGCGCGAGTTTGCGGTACGTCTTCTTGATGTCATCTTCCGTCGCGTCTTTCGCGACTCCGAGCACCTTGTAGAAGTCCTTCTCCAACCAGTCCTGACTAGCCATTTGGTACCGCAACCACCACCTTGGCTGGTCGAACCTGCGTTGATCCCAACAGGTATCCACGTTCAGCGACGTCAAGAACAGTCTCGACGGTGACATCGGCTGACGGCTGCTGCACGATGGCTTCGTGGATGTTCGGGTCGAAGGCCTCGCCAGCCACGCCGTAGGCGCTCAGGCCGAGTCGCTCGCCAACACCGCGAACCTTAGCTGCGATGGCCGTGAGCGCTGCTCCTTCGGCAAGATCGCCGTGTTTTTCGGCTCGGTCGAGGTCGTCGAGAACCGGCAAGAGCAAACGAACCGTGTCGGCCACAGCACGCTCTCGGTCTAGCTCGCGGTTGGCCTCGGTGCGCTTGCGGTAGTTGGCATACTCGGCGCTGACGCGCTGCAGGTCCGCTAGGCGTTCCGCGGCAATCTCATCGGCTGCCTTATCCAACAATTCCGAGTCGGCATCCGTGACGCTGGCGTCGTCGGCCAGTGCATCGGGGGAATCCACCGAAGTAGATTCCCCTTCTGCCTCTGCGCGAACCTCGCCGGTTTCCGGATCGATACGTCGCTTATCGCGCACGACAGGCTCGTCCTGGTCTCCGTGTTGTTCGTTCATGCCTATTTCTTGTCCTCTTCGTCTTCGACAACCTCTGCGTCAACGACGTCGTCGTCTGACCCTGCCTCGTCGGCAGAAGTGCCAGCGGCCTCGTCAGCCTGCGTCTGAGCGTAGATTGCCTCTCCGAGCTTGCCTTGGCTTTCGCTGAGCTTGTCAAAGGCGGTCTTGACGGCTGCGTCATCGTCGCCGGCAAGTGCTGCCTTCAACGCATCGACATCGCCTTGAACCTCGGACTTGACGTCATCGCCAATCTTGTCCTCGTTCTCCTTGATGAGCTTCTCGATGGAGTACACCATCTGCTCCGCAGTGTTTCGAGTTTCAGCAGATTCGCGACGCGCCTTGTCTTCCGACGCGTTCTCTTCTGCCTCGCGAACCATGCGCTCGATGTCTTCCTTCGGAAGACTCGATCCGCCCGTGATTTTGATCGACTGCTCTTTGCCCGTGGCCTTGTCTTTGGCAGAAACACTCACGATGCCGTTCGCATCGATGTCGAAGGTGACCTCAACTTGAGGAACGCCGCGGGGCGCTGGAGCGATGTCCTTGAGCTCGAAATTGCCGAGCGCCTTGTTGTCTTTAGTGAACTCGCGCTCGCCTTGAAAGACCTGAATGGACACAGCGGGCTGGTTGTCGTCTGCCGTGGTGAACGTCTCCGAACGCTTCGTTGGAATGGCCGTGTTGCGTTCAATGAGCTTCGTCATGATTCCGCCCTTGGTTTCGATACCGAGGCTGAGTGGAGTCACGTCGATGAGAAGCACATCCTTACGCTCACCGCGCAGAACGCCCGCCTGAAGGGCGGCACCAACGGCGACAACCTCATCCGGGTTGACACCCTTATTGGGCTCCTTGCCGCCGGTCAGCGACTTCACCAGCTCAACAACTGCGGGCATGCGGGTCGATCCACCAACGAGCACAACGTGCGCGACATCGGCAACCTTGACTCCGGCCTCGCGAATGACGTCTTCAAACGGCTTCTTCGTGCGGTCGAGCAAGTCGCTCGTCATCGACTCAAACTGAGCGC
>JBIISS010000071.1:0-5470 GCA_044340895.1 Microbacteriaceae bacterium | reverse complement strand
TGGCCCTCTTCGGTATCGGGCGCGACGAGACGAATCTCATTGCCGCGCACGAGCACGTCTACGAGCGGGAACTCGCGCTCCATGCGCGTCAGTAGCCGGTCTTGAGGGCCGAGGAGTCGAACCATCTCAACGCCATCGATTTCGATGACGCTTGTTTCACCCGACGACTCAGGCAAGCGAGCCCTCCTCGAGTCCGCCGGCAAGAACGTGCGCGTGAACGTGAAAAACCGTCTGCCCGGCAGTCGCGCCCGTATTGAAGACCAGACGGTACTCGCCGTTTGCGTGCTCGAACGCGAGATCGCGCGCAACCGCAACCATGTCAGCAAGCAACGCGGGGTCACCCGCCGCGAGTTCACTCACATTCGCGTACGCCTCGGTCTTCGGAATCACGAGCAGGTGCACAGGAGCCTGTGGGGCGATGTCGCGAATCGCTATGAGGTGATCATTCTCGAACACCACGTCGGACGGAATCTCACGATTGATGATGCGCGTGAAGATGGACGGTTCTGCGGACATGCTTCTATCGTAGGCGCGCTACCAGCGCCCGAGCACTCCGTTGATTGCCGCGAGAAACGCCGGTCCGGCGGTGGACGAACGCAGAATGTTGGTGCCGAGCCGCACCCGATGCGCGCCCGCCGCGTCGAAACGCCCGAGCTCGACCGGCGAAATGCCTCCTTCGGGCCCGACGACGAGCACAACAACTCGGCCGAAAGCGTGAGCATCGCCGACCAACACTCGCCACTTCGCCTCGGCATCGAGCGAACCCGTCGGGTCGAGAACCAAAATCAGCGCCTCCGTGAATCTTTCGCAGACCTGAGAGGTGGTTGCATGTGCGCCCACCGTCGGCACGAATGGGCGGATGCTCTGCTTGGCGGCCTCGCGAACGATGGTTGCCCACCGCTCGACACCCCGCTCGACTTTCGACCCGGTCCATACCGACACCGATCGTTGGGCCGCCCACGGCACAACTTCGTCGACACCGAGTTCGGTCGCCGCTTCGATTGCGCGCTCGTCGCGGTCGCCCTTCGTGAGTGCCTGAACGAGCACGACACGCGATTGCGGTGCGTCCACGCGCTCGACCGAGTCGACCGAGAACTCCACACGATCTTTCTCGACCGATGTGGCCGTCACATCCAGCATGAGCCCGCGGCCATTGCCGAGCCGAACCGATTCCCCCACGCGCAAACGGCTCACACTGGCGGCGTGCCGAGCCTCGGCCCCCGCGAGCTGAATCACGGTTCCCGCGTCGACATCTTCACCAAGCGACTCGTCGAGATAGAAGTGCGCCATGAGGTCTAGAAGAACCGATCCCGGAGTTTGGCGAAGATGCCCTGCTGGAAAGAGGCAATTCGCGGTTCGGGTGCCTTGTGGACCTTGGCGAACGCGCCGAGGGCATCCTTCTCTTTGCTCGACAGCTTTGTCGGCGTCAGCACGTGGATGCCCACCTTCAGGTCGCCACGCCCCGAGCCACGCAAACGCGTGATTCCGCGGTCGTTCACGGTGAGCACGTCGGAGCTCTGCACACCTGGCTTCACGTCAACAGTCACGTCGCCGTCAAGCCCCGGGAACGTGACCGTGGTGCCGAGAATGGCGTCAATCATCGAAATCTCGAGAGTGCACAGCAGGTCGTCTTGTGCGCGATTGAAAACGTCATCGTGATCGACGCGAATCTCGAGATACAGGTCGCCATTCACGCCTCCGCCGGGGCCGGCTTCACCTTGGCCGGGCAGGTGCAAACGCACGCCCGTGTCGACTCCCGCAGGAATGTCAACCGGAACCGTGCGTCGTGCGCGAACACGACCTTGGCCCGCACACGCAGAGCAGGGGTGCGGGATGGTCGTGCCGAATCCGCGACATGATCCGCACGGGGCGCTCGTCACGACGTTGCCAATGAGCGACCGCACGGTGCGCTGAATGTGGCCTGAACCGCGACAAATATCGCACGCGTGCGGCTCGGTTCCCGGCTGCGCCCCATTGCCGGCACAGGTTTCACAGACGGCGGCCGTGTCGATTTCTACCTCTTGGTGCACGCCGAAGATCACGTCGGCGAGCGAAACGTCGAGCCGAATCAGGGCATCCTGTCCTCGCTCACGCCGTGAACGCGGACCGCGACCTCCGCCACCTCCACCGCCGTTGAAGAAGGTTGAGAAAATGTCGCTGAAGTCGCCGAAACCGCCTGGAAAACCCTGTTGCGGGCCGAGGTCGTACTGCTCACGCTGAACGGGGTCTGACAAAACCTCGTACGCGTGCGTCACGAGCTTGAACTGCTCTTCGGCCTCGGGGGCAGGGTTCACATCCGGGTGCAGTTCGCGCGCAAGTCGGCGATACGCCTTCTTGATCGTTTCGGTGTCGGCGTCACGAGCGACACCGAGAACCTCATAGTGGTCAGCCACGAATAGTGCTCCAGGTTTCTAAGAGTGCAAAAGTTTCGACAGATAACGAGAAACAGCACGGACCGCTGCCATATTCGCTGAGTAATCCATACGCGTGGGTCCGAGGATGCCCACCATCGAATTTTCGCCACCGGATGAGTATGAACCGGCCATCAGGCTGGCTGCACGAAGTCCAATCTCACCATGCTCACTGCCGATGGAGACGGCAATCTCGTCTGTGTCTAAAGCAAGCTCACACATGAGTTTGAGCAAGACAACCTGCTCTTCAATGGCGTCGAGAACCGGGAACAGATTCCCCGAGAAGTCTTCTTCGGTGCGTACCAGGTTTGCTGCTCCCGAAACGGCGAGTTTCTGGGTGCGGTTTGCCGCAACCATGTCCGTTATTGCAACGGCGATTCCCGTCGCCACAGCTTGCGAGTCGAGCGGAAAGTTCGAGGAGAAACCGTTGAGCGCGCCCTGCGCCTCGGATAAAGATCGGCCGACCACAAACCCGTTTGCTCGCAACGACAACTCGTTGAGCTCGCCTTCCGACACGTCGCGACCGCACTCAATCATGCGCTGGTCGATGCGCCCGTTATCGGCAATCAAGATGCACAGAAGACGCTCGTTGCTGATGTTAACCAACTCGATGCGCTGCACCTTGGCACCGCCGAGGGACGGATACTCGACAACGGCCACCTGTCGCGTGAGTTGTGACAGCAATCGTGACGTGCGCTGAAGAAGGTCGTCGTAGTCGTGAGATTCATCGAGAAACCTCTCGATAGCCTGCCGCTGAGCACCACTAATCGAGCGTGTTTCCGCCAGGTGGTCAACAAAGATGCGGTAACCCTTGTCTGTGGGCACTCGTCCGCTAGACGTGTGGGGTGCAACGATGAGGTTCTCTTCTTCGAGAAGAGCCATCTCATTGCGAATTGTCGCGGGTGAAACCCCGAAGTTGTGGCGGTCGACAATCGACTTCGAGCCGACCGGCTCCCGTGAATCCACGTAGTCCTGAACGATGGCACGAAGAACATCGAGACCGCGCTGTGAGACCATCGCGTTTGCCTTCCGCTCTCGTGTTCGCACGTTCTGCTAGCACTCACCGATATAGAGTGCCAATAATACCTGCGCTTCGTGGGCAAAAGATTCCTTGCCGAGCGGAACATTGCCGGCGTAGCGTTGGCATAACGCCAGTCCGAACGACCCGTAAGGATAAACATGTCAACATCGTCAGCACCAAAGCTTTCACCGTCAGAAGACCAGACCTACGCCGGCCTCGCGCAAATCCTGGGCATCCTCGGCATCTTGCCGTCTCTCATTATCTGGATCGTGTTCAAAGACCGTGGCCCCAAGACGAACAAGTTGGGCAAAGAGGCTCTCAACTTTCAGATCACAATGCTCCTTGCAGAAGTTGTCGGCTACATCCTGACGTTCATCTTCGTTGGTGGCATTCTCATTATTGCCGCGTGGGCATTGCGCCTCATTTTCTCGATCGTCGCCTTCACGAAGGTGCAGGCAGGCGAGGACTACAAGTACCCCGTCACGATTCGCCTCATCAAGTAGCCACGTTCGCATCAGCAACAGAAACCCTGGCATCGCCGCTTTCGGTGGTGCCAGGGTTTTCATATGTGCGTGTGACAATATGGATTAGATTTCACGAATCAATCGAAAGGACAGCCCGATGTCGGACTCACCGCGTGTCAGCCCCTACGCCGGATTTACTCCACTGTCGCCCAGTGACGAGAAACTGTGGTCGGCTCTCATTCAGCTGAGCGGCCTGTTCACGTATTTCATTGGACCGTGGGTGGGCTATTTGCTGCTTCGCCAACGCGGTCCGTTTGTTCGCGAACATGCCGTCTCCGCACTGAACTGGCAACTCTCGGTCGTCGTCTACCTCTTCGCGAGTTGGGTGCTCATGCTCATTTTCATTGGCTTCGTGCTCTTCTTTGCCGTTGCCGTGTTGAACGTTGTCTTTAGCATCTTGGCCGCGCAGCACGCCCACCGCGGCCAGCTCTACGTCTACCCACTGTCGATCAAGTTCATTCGCGCGTAGTAGGCACCGCTGCGCTGAATCGCGTGGCTAGTCCGTCAGGCAGCGAACGACGTAGTCACACAACAGACGGCCCTTCAAGGTGAGTATCAGGTTGCCCTCGTCGTACGCCGAGGGATCCATGAGCCCCTCGCCAACGAGCGCCTGAGCATCGGCGCGACGAACAGCGTCAACCGCATCAATCGAGAGTCCCGATGCGAGGCGCATGCGCAACAGAACTTCTTCGAGATGCCGAGCCTGCGCATCCGGAGTCTCACGCCCCGCGGCCGGCGACACGCCCGCGTTAACATGCTGAGCGTAAGCGTGAGGATGCTTGACGTTCCACCAGCGCACCCCACCCACGTGACTGTGAGCGCCCGGACCAAAGCCCCACCAATCGTTGTTAATCCAATATGCAAGGTTGTGGCGCGACTGCTCGCGTGGGCTCCGAGCCCAGTTACTCACCTCGTACCAGCTAAAGCCGGCCCCGCTGAGTTTTGAGTCGGCGAGCTCATACATGTCGGCCATCAGATCGTCGTCGGTCGGCTCGATTTCGCCTCGGCGGATTCGACGCTCGAGAGCGGTGCCCTCTTCGACAATGAGTGCGTACGCACTGATGTGCCCCGTGTCGAGCGCGAGTGCGAAATCGAGAGACTGACGCCAGTCGTCAAGCGACTCCCCCGGCGTTCCGTAGATGAGATCGATGCTCGTGTCGAGCCCGGCGTCCTTCGCCGACGCGACGACCTCCGGCACCCGCTCGGGGTCATGGGTGCGGTCGAGTGTCGCGAGCACGTGCGACACTGCAGACTGCACGCCGAAGCTCACGCGTGTGAATCCGCCAGCCTTGAGTGCATGCAAGTACTCGGCGTCGACCGAATCGGGATTCGCTTCGACCGTCACCTCGGCCCCGTCCGCAATTCCAAACCGCGTGCGCAGTGCGTCGAGCATGGTGACGAGGTCGGTGGCGGGCAGCAGCGTCGGTGTTCCTCCGCCAAGAAAAACCGTGTCGAATGGGCGCACCGAAAGCCCAAGCACTCGGGCGCCGAACTCGATTTCGCGGGCCACTTGC
>JBIISS010000070.1:0-5492 GCA_044340895.1 Microbacteriaceae bacterium | reverse complement strand
CCCGAGCCCGGGCCAGAGGCCCCCGCCTACCAACTTGTGCGTGTTGCCACGGGCGATCAGCGCTCCGTCGGTGTCGCGTACGCGCTTTTCTGCCTCTCGTTCATTGGGGTGGCCGGCATCCAGCACTTCTACTTGGGGCACTTCTTTCGAGGCACCCTCTGGTTGTTGACCTGGGGCCTCTTCGGCATCGGACTCATTTACGACCTTTTTGCGACTGGCGCACAGGTCTATGCGTTCAATGTGCGTCGATCCACCGTGGTTGCGCAGCCGCTGATCTAGTCCGCATCCACCTCCGCTGCGCTGGTTTCTTCGCCCGGCAGGGCTCTGGTAAGGTTGGCAAGTTGCCGTGTAACGGCCGCGGATCAAGAGCGCCACTGCACACCGCAGTTGGCACCGCGCAACGAGAAAAAAGAAAGGGGATCACCACATGGCTCTCGAAGCAGACGTCAAGAAGGCGATCATCGAAGAATATGCAACTCACCCCGGTGACACTGGATCCCCTGAGGTCCAGATTGCGTTGCTCACCAAGCGCATCAAGGACCTGACGGAGCACCTCAAAGAGCACAAGCACGACCACCACTCACGTCGTGGACTGCTTCTGCTTGTTGGTCAGCGCCGCCGTCTTCTCGGTTACCTGTCGGACATCGATATCGAGCGTTACCGCTCGCTGATTGAGCGTCTCGGCCTTCGCCGCTAGTCAGCCCGAAACTGCTGACGAAGCTCGCAACGAGAACGTCACGATGGCCTCACCTGTGGGTGGGGTCATCATTTTTGAGTCGGTGTTGTGAATAGGAGCCCCTGCGCGACTTTGTGGGACCCCTGCTGTTAGGCTTGTCTACGAGCTGACAGACAGTTTTCGCTGGTCCTCGGTGGTGGGTTACCGAACGCGTTCGGTGATTTTCTACTGGTGGCCAGCACGAAGTCTCGATACTCGTGCACGAACACGCGCACGGTTACGCGCCTTCGGTTTGTCATGCTCACAGAAGCGTCGTGTGGCGCGCGAAGGAACGCAGCATGCGCTGCGATTCACGCAATCACGCGGCATCGATGGTGAACCCGCACACGGTGGGTTTGCAAAATACATAAGGAGGAACCTGTGGAAGGTCCCGAAATCAAGTTCGCCGAAGCCGTTCTCGACAACGGCAAGTTCGGCAAGCGCACGATCCGTTTCGAAACGGGTCGTCTCGCGCAGCAGGCACAGGGTGCTGTCGCTGCGTACCTCGACGAAGAAACCATGCTGTTGTCGGCCACCTCGGTCAGCAAGCAACCGAAAGACCAGTTCGACTTCTTCCCGCTGACGGTGGATGTTGAAGAGCGCTCGTACGCAGCCGGCAAGATTCCCGGCTCGTTCTTCCGTCGCGAAGGTCGTCCGTCGACCGAAGCGATTCTCGTGTGCCGTCTCATTGACCGCCCATTGCGTCCGTCGTTCGTCGATGGGCTTCGCAACGAGGTTCAGATCGTCATCACGGTTCTCTCGATTGCTCCCGGTGAGTTCTACGACGCGCTCGCGATCAACGCAGCAAGTGCATCCACGCAGATTTCAGGTCTGCCATTCAGCGGCCCGATTGCCGGAGTGCGTCTCGCACTCATCGACGGCCAGTGGGTTGCATTCCCCACGGTCGATCAGCTCAAGCTCGCGGTCTTCGACCTCGTTGTCGCTGGTCGCGTTGTCAAGACGGCCATGGGTGAAGATGTCGCCATCATGATGGTGGAGGCAGAAGCAACCGAAGGCAGCTGGGACCTGATTCAGGCCGGTGCTACCAAGCCAAACGAAAAGATTGTGACCGAGGGCCTCGAAGCGTCGAAGCCGTTCATCACCGCTCTCGTCAAGGCTCAAGAAGACCTCGCTCGTCAGGCTGCCAAGGAGATTCAGGACTACCCGGTCTTCCTCCCGTACACCGACGAACTCTTCGCTGCGGTTGACGCACTCGCGCACGACGAGCTCGTTCGCATCTACCAGATCGCCGACAAGGTCGAGCGCCAGAGCGCGGATGACGCCCTCAAGGCAACGGTGAAAGACGCGATTGCTGCCAAGGTCGAGGCGGGCGAACTGCCTGCTGAGGCCAATGCTCAGGTCAGTGCCGCTTTCAAGTCGGCTACCAAGAAGGTTGTTCGCGGTCGCGTGCTGACCGAGGGTGTTCGCATCGACGGTCGCGACAAGACCACGATTCGTCCGCTCGATGCAGAGATTCACGTGATTCCTCGCGTGCACGGCTCGGCTATCTTCCAGCGCGGTGAGACGCAGATTCTCGGTGTAACCACCTTGAACATGCTCAAGATGGAACAGCAGATTGACTCGCTGTCGCCAGTGAAGAGCAAGCGGTACATGCATCACTACAACTTCCCGCCATATTCGACGGGTGAAACCGGTCGCGTGGGAACCCCGAAGCGCCGTGAAATTGGTCACGGATTCCTTGCTGAGCGCGCACTCGTGCCCGTTCTGCCAGCCCGTGACGAGTTCCCTTACGCAATTCGTCAGGTATCTGAGGCACTGAGCTCCAACGGTTCAACCTCGATGGGTTCGGTCTGTGCATCGACGCTGTCGTTGCTCGCCGCCGGTGTTCCGCTTCGCGCACCTGTCGCTGGTATCGCCATGGGCCTCGTCAGCGACGAGGTCAACGGCGAAACGCGCTACGCGGCTCTGACCGACATCCTCGGTGCCGAAGACGCGCTCGGCGACATGGACTTCAAGGTCGCCGGAACGAGCGAGTTCATCACGGCAATTCAGCTCGACACCAAGCTCGACGGCATTCCTGCGTCGGTTTTGGCTGGCGCGCTTGACCAGGCGAAGGAGGCTCGCACGCAGATTCTGCAGGTGATCACCAACGCCATCAGCGGTCCTGACGAGATGGCTGCCACCGCTCCGCGTGTGATCAGCGTTCAGATTCCGGTTGACAAGATCGGTGAACTCATCGGGCCTAAGGGCAAGACGATCAACGCGATCCAGGACGAGACCGGCGCCGACATCTCCATCGAAGAAGACGGAACCGTCTACATCGGTGCTGTTGACGGCCCGTCGGCTGAAGCGGCCCGCGCGCAGGTCAACGCGATTGCGAACCCGCAGAACCCCGAGATCGGCGAACAGTTCCTCGGAACCGTTGTCAAGCTCGCGACGTTCGGTGCGTTCGTTTCGTTGCTTCCGGGCAAGGATGGCCTGCTCCACATCTCCGAGGTTCGCAAGCTTGCCGGCGGCAAGCGTGTGGAAAACGTCGAAGACGTTCTCAGCGTTGGTCAGAAGGTGCTCGTCAAGATCACCAAGATCGATGACCGCGGAAAGCTTTCGCTCGAGCCTGTTGTCGAAGGCGAAGAGTCGGCTCCTGCCGAGGGCGACGAGTAAGTCTCGCTTTCGAGCCCACGCTCACGAATGTCCGTCCCGCGCCTGCGGGGCGGACATTCTTCGTTTTCGGCCAGATAACAATTTCGCAACTGTGGCGAAAAATCAGCGCGTGACGCAACTTACCAAAACCCTTAAATGGAATTATTGCCTTCAGACGTTTACGCGGGGGTGATATGTCGGAGCACATCGAATACGACAGCAAGCTCGCAACGGCGCGACGAATTGGTCAATCTGATTTGGTTGCCCCGCCGCTGGCGCTGGGGACTGCGGTTTTTGGTTGGACACTGCCACCGGCGCAGTCGTTTGGGCTGCTCGATCGATTTCTCGAGTTCGGCGGTGGCCTGATCGACACAGCCGCGTCGTATGCCTCCGGCATGAGTGAGCACACGATTGGTTCGTGGATGCGCGAGCGCGGCACCCGCAACAACGTGCTCATCGCCACCAAGGTCGGCCGCCACGCCGACGCCCCAGGACTCTCCGCGCGCAGCATTCGAGAGGGAGTCGACGCCTCGTTGGTGAGACTCCAGACAGACCGCATCGACCTGCTCTACTTGCACGCCGAGGATCCAGACACACCGTTGGGCGACAGTCTGCTGGCTGTTGACGAGTTGATGAAGGCCGGCAAGGTGCGCGCGCTGGGGGCATCCAATTTCTCGTTACCGGCGTTGTTGGAGGCGCGCATTCTTTCGTCCTCCGGTCTTCCACGAATCGAAGCTGTGGCCTGGGAATATTCGCTTTTGCGACGCGACATCGTGACCGCCGACGCGACGGCGCTGCTGGCCGACCTCGAAATGTCACTGATGCCCTTTTTTGTGCTCGCGCACGGGTACCTCGGTCAATTTCGGGACGTCAAAGCGAACCCGAGCACCGACGATGTGCGCTTGCGTCGCGCGGCCGCACACGTGGGGCGCCACTCGCACGCCGTTCTCAAGGTGCTCGATGGGATTGCGCTGTCACACGGCGTTGACATCTCCGCTATCGCGCTGACGTGGGCGATTTCGCGACACGATGTCGCGTGCGCATCCATCGGGCCGGAATCGATTGCCCAGCTCGACGGGCTCATGGCGGCGCGCCAAATCAACCTGAGCCGTCACGATGTCGCTGAATTGGAGCGGGTTTCGCTCTAGGGCAAAGTCGATAGGCTTATCGACCGTATGACTGCCCCGATTCTCTTTCCACTCGATCTTCCCGAATTGCAGTTCACCGCATCCGGCGGGTCCACCGTTCGTCGAACGGTTTTGCCGCGCGGAGTTCGGATTCTGAGCGAGGTCGTTCCGGGTTCTCGCTCGGTCACACTCGGCTTCTGGGTCGCAGTCGGGTCGCGCGATGAGGTTCCCGCAGAGACCGGTGCAGACGGTTCTCACCCCGCCAGCCTCGGGTCCACGCACTTCTTGGAACACCTCTTGTTCAAGGGCACTCCCTCACGCACGGCATTCGACATCGCGGTTGCGTTCGACTCGGTTGGCGGCGAGCACAACGCGCTCACGGCCAAAGAGCACACCTGCTACTACGCAAAGGTGCGCGACAGCGATCTCGCCATGGCGGTGAGTGTGATGTGCGACATGATCACGTCGAGCGTCATCGACAAAGACGAGTTTGAAATCGAACGCGAGGTCATTCTCGAAGAGCTCGCGATGGCTGACGATGACCCGGGGGATGTTGCACAAGAGCGCCTCTATGAAGCCGTTTTTGGCGAGCATCCACTCGGTCGCCCGATTGGTGGAGACGCCGAAACGATTCGCGCGGCTACGCGGGACGCCGTCGTCGAGCATTTCAGGGCAAACTACCGACCTGAAGACCTGGTCATCACGGCAGCCGGCGGACTCAACCATGACGAACTGGTCGCGGGCGTTGTTGAGGGTCTCGAAGCGGGCGGCTGGGACCTTGGCTCGCAGTCAACTCCCGTCGCGCGTCGCGTGACCACCCCCGCCTCGTTCGCCCCGGCCAAAGACATGATCTTCGTGACGCGCCCGATTGAGCAGGCCAACCTGATGTTGGGCATGCCGGGCATCGTCATGACCGACAAACGGCGATACGCGCAGTCCGTCTTCAACTCCGTGCTCGGTGGCGGCATGTCGAGTCGACTGTTTCAAGAGATTCGCGAGAAGCGCGGTCTGGCCTACAGCGTCTTTTCTTTTGCGGCCTCGTATGCTGA
>JBIISS010000069.1:0-5570 GCA_044340895.1 Microbacteriaceae bacterium | reverse complement strand
CGGTGACAGCAAGAGATCGCACCTCGGCGAGGTCTTCCCACATGACATGCACCGCACCGCAACCGACCAACTCGCCGCTCTCATTTGCGGCGACGCGGAATTCTTGAACCTGTTCGTATAGGTCAACCCGTTCTTTTCCGAGCAGGATGCGATTCTCGACGTACGGCGTGAGTAACCCCGCAATGGCGGCAACGTCCGCCGTGCGGGCGCGCCGAACAGTGAGGGTCATTCGGCAAGACTACTCAGCTGGAACGGGTACTCGAACCGTTTCGAAGACGAAGGCGCCATCGACGAAGTCGACCTTGATGTGGTCGCCCGGGCTAGCCTCCCCATCCAAGATCTTTTCCGAGATGCGGTCTTCGATTTCCGACTGCATGGCGCGACGCAACGGGCGCGCTCCGAGTGCCGGATCGAATCCGATTTCGATGAGGCGATCCTTGGCCGAATCCGACATCTCGATTGTCATGTCACGGTCGAGCATGCGGTCACGAAGACGCTTGACGAACAAGGTGACAATCTGACGCAGTTCGGCCTTGTTGAGCTGCGGGAAGACGATGATCTCGTCGACACGGTTAAGGAACTCGGGCTTGAAGTGCTTCTTGAGTTCCTCGTTGACCTTGCCCCTCATGCGGTCGTAGTCGTTGCCGGAGTCGCCCTCGAGCTGGAAGCCGACGGGCCCACCCGAGATATCCTTCGTGCCGAGGTTGGTCGTCATGATGATGACTGTGTTCTTGAAGTCGACAACGCGGCCCTGGCCATCCGTCAATCGACCCTCTTCAAGAATCTGAAGCAGCGAGTTGAAGATATCGGGGTGTGCCTTTTCGATTTCGTCAAACAGCACGACTGAGAACGGCTTGCGTCGCACCTTTTCGGTTAGCTGACCGCCATCCTCGAATCCGACGAATCCGGGAGGAGCGCCAAACAGGCGGCTGACAGTGTGCTTCTCGCCGTACTCACTCATGTCAAGCGAAATCAACGCCGTCTCGTCGTCGAACAGGAACTCGGCGAGCGCCTTGGCCAGCTCGGTCTTTCCGACACCCGTGGGTCCGGCGAAAATGAACGAACCGCTCGGGCGCTTCGGGTCCTTGAGCCCGGCACGGGTACGGCGAATCGACTTGGACAGCGCCATAACAGCGGCTTCCTGGCCGATGACGCGCTCGTGCAATGCCTTCTCCATGAAGACGAGTCGAGCTGACTCCTCCTCGGTGAGCTTGAAGACGGGGATGCCCGTGGCCTGCGCCAGCACCTCGGCAATCACGCCTTCGTCAACGACTCCGTGACCGGCAGCGTCACCCGAACGCCACTTCTTCTCTTCACGCACGCGCTCACCTTGCAGGTTCTTCTCTTCGTCGCGCAGCGAGGCGGCCTTTTCGAAGTCTTGATCTTCGATGGCTTTTTCTTTCTCGGCCCGCACGAGAGCGATCTTGTCATCGAGCTCGCGAAGTTCTTTCGGGTTCGACAAGATCGACAAGCGCAACCGAGCGCCGGCTTCATCAATGAGGTCGATGGCCTTGTCAGGCAGGAAGCGGTCACTCACGTAGCGGTCAGCCAGGTTCGCTGCAGCGACAATTGCACCGTCGGTGATCTGCACCTTGTGGTGAGCCTCGTACCGGTCGCGCAAACCCTTGAGGATGTTGATGGTGTGGGGCAGATTCGGTTCGCTGACCTGAATCGGCTGGAAGCGACGCTCGAGCGCGGCATCCTTCTCAAAGTGCTTGCGGTACTCGTCCAGCGTGGTCGCGCCGATGGTCTGCAGTTCGCCACGTGCCAGCAATGGCTTCAGGATGCTCGCCGCGTCGATCGCGCCTTCTGCAGCACCCGCACCGACAAGTGCGTGAATCTCGTCGATGAAGACGATGATGTCGCCGCGCGTGCGGATTTCTTTCGTAACCTTCTTCAGGCGCTCTTCGAAGTCACCGCGGTAGCGACTACCGGCAATGAGTGAGCCGAGGTCGAGCGTGTAGAGCTGCTTATCCTTGAGCGTTTCGGGAACGTTGCCCGAGACGATGGCCTGGGCGAGTCCTTCGACCACGGCGGTCTTTCCCACGCCAGGTTCGCCGATGAGCACGGGATTGTTCTTCGAGCGGCGCGACAGAATCTGCATGACGCGCTCGATTTCTTTCTCGCGCCCGATGACCGGGTCGAGCTTGCCTTCGCGGGCTTGCTGCGTAAGGTTGCGACCGAACTGGTCAAGAACCTGCGAGCCCTGGCCTGCGGATTGTGATTCTTCTTTGACGCCGGCAGCAACCTGCTCTTTGCCCTGGTAACCAGAGAGCAACTGAATCACCTGCTGGCGCACCCGGTTGAGGTCGGCGCCGAGCTTGACGAGAACCTGGGCGGCAACACCTTCGCCCTCACGAATCAGACCGAGCAGGATGTGCTCGGTGCCGATGTAGTTGTGTCCAAGCTGAAGTGCCTCGCGCAGTGACAGCTCGAGAACCTTCTTCGCGCGAGGGGTGAACGGGATGTGCCCGGTCGGCTGCTGCTGACCCTGACCGATGATGTCTTGAACCTGCTCGCGCACGGCGTCGAGCGAGATGTTGAGCGACTCGAGGGCCTTGGCGGCAACGCCTTCGCCCTCGTGAATGAGACCGAGCAGGATGTGCTCGGTGCCGATGTAGTTGTGATTGAGCATCTTGGCTTCTTCTTGAGCCAAAACCACGACGCGACGAGCACGATCGGTAAATCTCTCAAACATTGCCACTCCTCTGATTACGTATGACTGTCTGTGACGACCTCCACATATCTGAGGGTAACGAGCGCACGGGTCAAAAAATCCCGTGTTCGCCGAGGGCGTGAGCAATGTTGCGGGGAAGAAATGCCGACGGTGGCGGGTTACGGTGAAGCATGAGCATCCTGCGTGCCCGAGAAGTGCCCCTTGGTGGTTTGCGTGCGATGACGGTTCGCCGCACGCTACCGAATCGGGAGCGCATCACAATCGGTGCCTGGTGCTTTGTCGATCACTTCGGCCCCGATCGCGTGGCCGATACCGGGGGGATGTCGGTCGCACCCCACCCACACACGGGACTGCAAACCGTGTCGTGGTTGTTTGCCGGCAAAGTCGAGCACCGCGACAGTGTGGGGTCGCACCAGATGATTGCGCCCGGGCAACTCAACCTGATGACCGCGGGCTCGGGCATCTCCCACTCCGAAGTATCTAACGCCAAGACAGACGTGCTCCACGGCGTTCAGCTCTGGATTGCACTGCCCGACGCGGACCGATTTGTTGCGCCCTTCTTTGAACACGTCATTCCGTCGAGTGTGCGTCTCTCAGAGTGCACGATTACCGTTTTTGTCGGCGACCTGGCGGGGGTGTCTTCCCCCGCGGTTGTGTTCTCTCCGCTGGTCGGTGCCGAGATCCTGATGCCGGCACACACCGAGCTCACCTTCGACGTGCGCGCGGAGTTTGAGCACGGGGTGCTCATTGACAGCGGAGTTCTCGCGGTCAATGGTGAGCGGGCGGAGGTGTCGGACTTGGTCTACTGCGGTGTCGGTGCCTCCACTCTCACACTCAATAGCGGCGACCAGCCCGTGCGCGCCGTTTTACTCGGGGGCGAACCGTTTCGCGAGCAGCTCGTCATGTGGTGGAACTTCATCGGTCGAACACATGACGAGGTCGTCGCTTTTCGCGACGCGTGGCAACACGACGTGATCGAAGCAGCCCGCCGAGATGGGCCCTTTGGTTACGTTCCGAGTGACGACCCGTCGATTGCGGCGCCGGAGATGCCTCGTGTTCGACTTCGCCCCCGAGGGCAGTGGAAACCCTAACGACACGAAGAATCGTGCCGGCGATTGCGCAAATCCTGCCGCGAATCGCGCGAAGATTGTGGCACAGCATCGAATCTGCGCGAGGGACCCCACTCATGATCGTCGTCAGCAAGGGCCAACATGTGGTCATCGGTTTGGGCAACGTGGGCCGGTCACTCGCCGAACAACTCGTGGCCGACGGCGCAGACGTCACCGTGCTCACCCGTGCAGCCCCACAGATTCGGGTTCCGGGAGCGACGCACGTGGTCGGCAACCTCGGAAATCTTCGCGAACTGTGGCGAAAAGTTCCTCAGGCGAGCGTCATTTACAACTGTGCGAATCCTCCGTACCAGCATTGGTCACGGGAGTGGCCGCACCTCACGCGCGCGATTAACGCCTTCGCGCAATCTGCGGGCGCCGTCTTGGCAACCACCTCGAACCTGTACGGCTATGGGCCTGCAGCGAGTCCGATGAAAGAGACGCTTCCCCTGCGAGCAACTTTCCGAAACGGTCGCGCACGCGTGTTGTCATGGCAAGAAACTCTGGAACTACACCGCAAGGGGCACCTTCGAGTCACCGAGGTGCGCGCATCGGACTACATCTGCGCCGGATCACAAAGTCGCATGGGTGACCGCGTCGTTCCGCGGGTGCTCAGCGGAAAGAACGTGCAGCTCCTCGGCAAAGTCGACACCCCCCACTCGTGGACATTCCCAGCCGATGTGGCTCGTGCGCTCATCGCTGCGGCAAATGACGAGCGCGGGTGGGGCCGTGCGTGGCACGTGCCATCGAACCCCCCGAAGACCCAGGCTCAAGTTGTCGACGACATCGCCGATGTGGCGGGAGTGAAGCGCGTGAAGGCGTCAACCGTGCCTCGTGGCGCACTTCGGCTCGCGTCTCTCGGTAATCCGGTCATTCGTGAACTGCGCGAGACGGATTATCAGTTCGCGAAGCCATTCATTCTGGATTCCTCGGCGATGTCTTCCACCTTTGGCCTAGAGCCGTCACCGTGGGATGACGGTCTTGCAAATCTCGTCGACTACTACGTTCGCCTGCAAAAGAAGGCGTAGCACCGACGCGACCGACGCGCCTCTGGACATAGAGTCTTGGCATGACGCAATCTCCCCCTTTCCCTGAATCGGTCGAACGATTTCGCGCCGGGCTCCGCGCGTGCGGGGCATCCGGAGAACCGATTCAGCTCGACGAAAACGCCCACACGGCTCAAGCCGCAGCCGACGGTCTCGGCATCACGCGCGGACAAATCGCAAACTCGCTGGTCTTTCTTGCCAACGGCAAACCTGTGCTCGTGATGTCGAGCGGTGGTCATCGCGTCGACACAACGAAGGTGTCGGCCGCTTTCGGCGGAGCTGAAATCACGAAAGCCAACGCCGACGACGTGCGCGCAGCGACCGGCTACGTGATCGGAGGCGTCAGCCCCGTCGGGCTTGCGACGTCGCTCCCGACGCTCGTCGACACGTTTCTTGCGCAATTCGACACCATCTGGTCTGCGGGAGGTCACCCGTCGTGGGTGTATCAAACGACGTACGACGAACTCGTGCGAATGACGGGTGGCACCCCCACAGACATCGGTGAATAGCCTCCGTCCCGAGAGGGTCTAGCTACTGCAGAGCAGAGGTCAAGCGCGCGAGCCCATCGAGTACGGTGCGGAAAAACGGCTGCTTGGACCACTGTTCGCTCGTGAGTTGGCGACTGTTGTCGCGGTACTGCTGCTCAACGCGTCGCATCTGACGCACAAACTCTTTGCCTCGCACCATCAGCGACACTTCCAAGTTCAAAGAAAACGAACGCATGTCCATGTTGCTCGA
>JBIISS010000068.1:0-5582 GCA_044340895.1 Microbacteriaceae bacterium | reverse complement strand
GAGAACACCTTCGAAGGTGTTGTCGACCTCGTTGAGATGCGTGCACTCACGTGGCGCGGTGACTCAAAGGGTGACGTTGAGCTCGGCGCCAAGTACGAGATCGAAGAGATCCCGGCTGACTTGGTCGCCAAGGCAAACGAGTACCGCGAGAAGCTCATCGAGAGTGTTGCCGAGGGCGACGACGAACTGCTCAACCGCTTCCTTGAGGGTGACACCGACTTCTCGGTAGCCGAGATCAAGAAGGCCATCCGCAAGATGACCATCAACTCCGAGATCTACCCGGTTCTCTGTGGCTCGGCCTTCAAGAACCGCGGTGTGCAGCCCATGCTCGACGCAGTTGTTGACTACCTCCCCAGCCCGCTCGACGTTCCTGCAACACAGGGCCACGACGTGCGCGACGAAGAGAAGATCATCGAACGTCACCCGGTTTCGACCGACCCGTTCGCTGGTCTCGCATTCAAGGTTGCCGTTCACCCGTTCTTCGGTCGTCTGACCTACGTTCGCGTGTACTCCGGTCAGGTCGACTCCGGCGCTGCGGTTGCCAACGCAACCAAGGGCAAGAAAGAGCGCATCGGCAAGATTTTCCAGATGCACGCCAACAAGGAAAACCCGGTCGAGAACATGACTGCGGGCCACATCTACGCGGTCATCGGTCTGAAAGACACGACCACGGGTGACACCCTGTGCGACCCGGACAACCAGGTTGTGCTCGAGTCGATGTCGTTCCCTGAGCCGGTTATCTCGGTTGCTATTGAGCCGAAGACCAAGGCTGACCAGGAGAAGCTCGGTACGGCCATCCAGAAGCTGGCTGAAGAAGACCCGACTTTCCGCGTGGAGCAAGACCAGGAAACTGGCCAGACCGTTATCTCCGGTATGGGTGAGCTCCACCTCGACATCCTCGTCGACCGCATGCGTCGCGAGTTCAACGTTGAGGCAAACGTTGGCAAGCCACAGGTTGCGTACCGAGAGACCATTCGCCGCAAGGTCGAAAAGCACGACTACACCCACAAGAAGCAGACGGGTGGATCCGGTCAGTTCGCAAAGGTGCAGATCTCGCTCGAGCCGATGGAAGTTACGCCTGACAAGGTCTACGAATTCTCCAACCAGGTCACCGGTGGTCGCGTTCCTCGCGAGTACATTCCGTCGGTGGATGCTGGATTCCAGGCCGCTATGGCGGTCGGTGTTCTCGCCGGCTACCCGATGGTGGGCGTCAAGGGCATCCTCGTAGATGGTGCCTACCACGACGTCGACTCGTCGGAAATGGCGTTCAAGCTTGCAGGCTCTATGGCCTTCAAGGAGGCAGCACGTAAGGCTGACCCCGTTCTTCTCGAGCCGTTGATGGCTGTTGAAGTTCGTACTCCTGAGGAGTACATGGGTGACGTCATCGGCGACCTCAACTCCCGACGTGGACAGATTCAGTCCATGGAGGATGCCACGGGTGTGAAGGTAGTTCGCGCCCTTGTCCCACTGTCGGAAATGTTCGGATACGTTGGCGACCTGCGCTCGAAGACTTCGGGCCGCGCCGTGTACTCGATGACGTTCGACAGTTACGCAGAGGTCCCGAAGGCTGTCGCCGACGAGATCGTGCAAAAGAACAAGGGCGAGTAATTCGCCTTAGAGCAAGTCAAGTAACATAAATCGGTAATCATTGCGGTTGCCGGAGGAGAAATCCGAAGTCAACCGCACGAATGTCCTGAGGAGGACCCAGTGGCTAAGGCCAAATTCGAGCGGTCAAAACCGCACGTTAACATCGGAACCATCGGTCACGTTGACCACGGTAAGACGACTCTTACCGCCGCTATCTCGAAGGTACTTGCTGACAAGTACCCTTCGGCAACGAACGTTCAGCGCGACTTCGCGTCGATCGACTCGGCGCCGGAAGAGCGTCAGCGCGGAATTACCATCAACATCTCGCACGTTGAGTACGAGACCCCCAAGCGTCACTACGCTCACGTTGATGCTCCTGGCCACGCCGACTACATCAAGAACATGATCACCGGTGCTGCTCAGATGGACGGCGCAATCCTCGTGGTTGCTGCTACTGACGGCCCCATGGCTCAGACCCGTGAGCACGTTCTTCTCGCAAAGCAGGTTGGTGTTCCTTACCTCCTCGTTGCATTGAACAAGTCGGACATGGTTGACGACGAAGAGATCCTTGAGCTCGTTGAGCTCGAGGTTCGCGAGCTCCTGTCGAGCCAGGGCTTCGATGGCGACAACGCTCCTGTTGTTCGCGTTTCGGGCCTCAAGGCTCTTGAGGGTGACGAGAAGTGGACGCAGTCCATCCTCGACCTCATGGAAGCTGTCGACACGTCTGTTCCGGACCCAGTTCGTGACAAGGACAAGCCGTTCCTCATGCCTATCGAGGACGTCTTCACCATCACCGGGCGTGGAACGGTTGTTACCGGTCGCGCCGAGCGTGGCACCCTTGCCATCAACTCCGAGGTTGAGATCGTCGGCATCCGCCCGACGCAGAAGACCACGGTTACGGGTATCGAAATGTTTCACAAGCAGCTCGACGAGGCATGGGCCGGCGAGAACTGTGGTCTTCTTCTTCGCGGTACCAAGCGTGAAGACGTCGAGCGTGGACAGGTCGTTGTGAAGCCAGGTTCGGTTATGCCGCACACTGACTTCGAAGGCACCGCCTACATCCTTTCCAAGGATGAGGGTGGACGCCACAACCCGTTCTACGGCAACTACCGCCCGCAGTTCTACTTCCGCACCACCGACGTCACCGGCGTCATCTCCCTGCCTGACGGCAAGGAGATGGTTATGCCTGGTGACACCACTGACATGACGGTTGCGCTGATTCAGCCCATCGCCATGGAAGAGGGCCTTGGCTTCGCCATCCGTGAGGGTGGACGCACCGTGGGCGCTGGTACGGTCACGAAGATCATCAAGTAGTCATTCGATTACTCACGAGTAAAGGGGTCGGGCTTTTGCCCGGCCCCTTTCTCGTTTAACGCGCAAGGCAAATCGCCAAGTTCGGTATCGTCGAAGCCGTGAGTGCGACCGAGGGACTGAGCCGAAAGCGTCGTTCACTGCGCGCGGCCATGTTCGTTGTGCTTGGCGCGGCCGCCCTCAGTGTCGTTGCGTTCATTCTGCGGGCGCAACCAGCCGTCGGGCAGTTCGTGGACGCCTACCCGGGCGCGGTGAACTCGAACCCCGATGCACCCGTCGGTATTCCGGTCTGGCTGAGCGTGACGCACTTTCTGAACATGCTCTTCTTGCTGCTGATTATTCGAACCGGCATGTCGATTAGATCGAAGAAGCGCCCGCCCGCATTCGTGACGCCGCGTGTTGGGCTCCTCGGACAAAAACCGCGCCGCGTCGGCATCAACGTGTGGCTTCACAACACGGTTGATGTGCTGTGGATCCTGACGGGTGTCGTCTACGTGACTCTCTTGTTTGCCACCGGGCAGTGGATGCGCATTGTGCCGACCACGTGGGAGGTCATCCCGAACGCGCTCTCGGCCGCGTTGCAGTACCTCACGTTCACGGCGCCAGCGGAGAACCCGTGGGTCTCGTACAACAGCCTGCAGATGCTGGCGTACTTCGGCGTTGTCTTCGTGCTCGCGCCACTCGCGATCGTCACCGGCATTCGCCTCTCGTCGTTGTGGCCGATGGATGCTCCGCGCCTGAACCGCGCTATCCCCGAGCGCCCCATCCGCCGGGTACACAACCTCGTGCTCTTCTTGTTTCTCGCGTTCATCGTGGTGCACATCGCGCTCGTGTTGTTCACCGGCGTTCAGCACAATCTCAACGTGATGTTTGCCGCGAGTGATGACGCCGGCTGGCTCGGCACAATCATCTTCGTTGCGTCACTCGCTGTGCTGGCCGCCGTGTGGTTCGCGCTCACTCCGGGCACGCAAAAGCGCCTCGCGGCCCTGAGCGGTACTGTTCAGTAGCCGATTCAGCGCTAGGAACAGAATTCAATATAGAGCCTCATCAGGCATTTTGTTCAAGAATCTCGCTTGCGACACGCCCGGGTTGCACGCAATACCGCGACTGTGGCAGACTTATGCAGTTCGACATTCTGCACCTCGTGTGTGGATCACTGCCAGGCAGTGCATAGTCACTCGAATTCTTTCGAAAAGGCTAGGCCGCGGGTAGAGAACATCGCCACGCCTCATCGTTGAGACGCTGGGCATCCAGCGGAACAACCGTGTGCGCGAGTTCATTCTCGAGCGCGTGAAACGATGCGTGGCTGCTCTTGGGCGATTGTGTCTGCCGAGAGCGCAGCGGGGGAATCCGACTGTGATTTGGGCAGACGAATCGATCACAGAGCTTTGACATCAGAACAGTGGTGCGTAACTGCGAATAGCAAGCGTGTTGCTTTGCGTCCAATGCGGGAAACCGTATGACGCCTAAAAAGAGAGAGAGTCCGACATGGCGGGACAGAAGATCCGCATTCGACTTAAGTCGTATGACCACGCAGGTCTCGACAACTCGGCACGAAAGATTGTCGACACCGTGACCCGTGCGGGTGCAACGGTCGTTGGCCCCGTGCCGCTTCCCACCGAGAAGAACGTGGTGTGTGTCATCCGTTCACCTCACAAGTACAAAGACAGCCGCGAGCACTTCGAGATGCGCACTCACAAGCGTCTGATCGACATCATCGACCCGACGCCGAAGGCAGTCGACTCGTTGATGCGACTCGACCTCCCGGCCGACGTCAACATCGAGATCAAGCTCTAAGGACCGCCATGACTACGCAGGACAAGACCGTTAAGGGTCTGCTCGGCACGAAGCTTGGCATGACTCAGGTGTGGGACGAGAACAACAAGCTTGTTCCCGTTACCGTTATCGAAATCGCTCCCAACGTTGTGACGCAGTTGCGCACCGTTGAGAAAGATGGCTACAAGGCAGTTCAGATTGCCGCTGGAGCCATCGACCCCCGCAAGGTGAACAAGCCAGAGGCCGGTCACTTCGCTAAGGCTGGCGTTACGCCTCGTCGTCACCTCACCGAGGTTCGCACGGCGGATGCAGACAGCTACAGCGTTGGCCAGGAACTCACCGTTGATGCAACCTTCGCTGCCGGCCAAAAGGTCGACGTCGTGGGAACCAGCAAGGGTAAGGGAACCGCCGGTGTTATGAAGCGTCACAACTTCAAGGGTGTGTCCGCTTCGCACGGTTCGCACCGTAACCACCGCAAGCCCGGTTCGATCGGTGCTTCATCGACTCCGTCGCGCGTCTTCAAGGGCATGCGCATGGCCGGTCGCATGGGTGCCGAGCGCGTCACCGCGATGAACCTCCTCGTCCACTCGGTCGACGCCGAAAAGAACGTCATCCTCATCAAGGGTGCAGTTCCCGGTGCTCGTGGCCGTCTCGTTTTCGTCCGCAACGCAGTGAAGGGGGCGTAGTTCATGGCTAACGCAACCATCGACGTCGTCGACCTCAAGGGCAAGAAGACCGGTTCGGTCGACCTTCCCGCAGAGCTGTTCGACGTTGCCGCCAACGTTCCGCTCATCCACCAGGTTGTTGTCGCGCAGCTCGCTGCCGCACGCCAGGGCACGCACAAGGTCAAGAGCCGCGGCGAGGTATCGGGTGCCGGACGCAAGCCGTTCAAGCAGAAGGGAACCGGT
>JBIISS010000067.1:0-5671 GCA_044340895.1 Microbacteriaceae bacterium | reverse complement strand
GGCGTCAAGTCCGACGTCAGCGGGTCCCCCGCCACAATGCGCAGGGGCAAGACTCCGGCCCAGATAGATCGGGGGTCT
Source organism: Microbacteriaceae bacterium (assembly GCA_044340895.1). Taxonomy (GTDB): domain Bacteria; phylum Actinomycetota; class Actinomycetes; order Actinomycetales; family Microbacteriaceae; genus RFQD01. The sequence continues at coordinate 5,593 of JBIISS010000067.1, read as the reverse complement.
CCATCATTGACGTCTTCATCCGGCATCTTGTTGCTGATCTTGACGCTGACCTCGTCGAGCGGAACGCGCAACACGAGAGTGGCCGCGAGCTCCTTTGACTTGTGTTCGCGCAACTCGCCCGAGCGGCCAGGCATGAGGTGGTCGGTGATGATGCGCAGGGCATCCACTTTTTCTTCGTTCGACACGATGGATGCGCTTCCTCGAATCATCGCGGAGCGATAGTTCATCGAGCTGTCGTAGCCGCTGCGGGCGTAGACGAGTCCGTCGAGGTGCGTCACGGTGATCGCCAGAGGTCGCCCGTCGGACATGTCGCGAAAAAAGGGGCTGCCCGTTGACCCGTGAATCAAGAGCGAGTCGCCCGCTCGCCCGATGCCGACCGGCAACACAATCGGTTCGCCGTCGCGAACGAACCCCACGTGCGCGATTGTCGCGGTGTCGAGAATCTCGTGGAGGGCATCCCGGTCAAAGACCTGGCGGTCGTTCAGTCGCGTGATGCGCGTTCGTTCCGAAACAGAGAGCTCACTTGTCATGAAGACAGGCTAGCCCCGCGCCCTTAGTCTCGTCACGTGGTGCGCCGGGGCTGGTTCACCGCGCTTGGCTGAATTCGACCTCAACGCCCGAGAAGCGTTCACGCATGATGGCAATCGCTTGCGGGTTCTCGTCGACCAACGTGAACGCTCTACCGAGAGCCGCCGCCACCGCACCCGTTGTTCCACTGCCCGCAAAGAAGTCCAGGACGCGGTCGCCCTCGTGTGATGAGGCCTGAATGATTCGACGCAGAATGCCTTCCGGTTTCTGTGTGGGGTAGCCGGTCTTTTCTTTACCCGTTGGCGAAACAATCGTGTGCCACCAGACGTCCGTCGGCAGCTTTCCTCTTTGCGCTTTCTCGGGCGTAACCAGCCCGGGAGCCATGTACGGCTCACGTTCGACGGCGTCGGAATTGAACGTGTAGCGATTCGGGTCTTTCACGTACATCAATATCGTGTCGTGCTTTGCGGGCCAGCGATTTTTAGGCTTGCCGCCATAGTCGTAGGCCCAGATGATTTCGTTGATGAAGCTGTCGCGGCCAAACAAGCCATCGAGCATCACTTTCGCGTAGTGCGCCTCGCGATAGTCGAGATGAACGTAGAGGGTGCCTGTGGTGGACAACACGCGCCACGCTTCTCGGATGCGTGGCTCGAGAAACGCCCAATAGTCGTCGAACCGATCGTCGTAGCTCTTAAGGTCGGTTCGGATGCGGTCATAGGAAACCCCCTTAAATCCCGCGTGCGAGCGGGTTTGGCTTTCGGGCGCGCCGGCCACAGCCGTGGGAGTGCGCTTGGCCACGGTGCTCACGCGCGCCTGGGTGCGACCGGTGTTGAACGGAGGGTCAAGATAAATCAGGTCGAACGACTCGTCCGGCATGCCGGCGAGCGCAACAAGATTGTCGCCGTCAATCACCCGATTCACCATCCCGTCAGTTTGGCAGAGCCTAGGCTGGGCGCATGCAAACCGAAGTTGTGCACGAGAAGGACAACGCGCGTTACGTCATTTTGGTCGATGGCGTCGAGGGTGGCGAACTCACCTATTCGGCTCGGGGTGACGAGCTGCTATTCACGCACACATATGTGAATCCCGTCCACCGCGGTCTCGGGTTGGGCGCCGTGCTCGTTCGGAACGCAATCGACGACGTGCTGGCGACGAGCACGGCGCGCATTACATCCGGCTGCTGGTACGTCACCGAGTGGATCGACAAGCATCCGAGCTACATCACGGATGCGCGATCCGGGGGCATCGACGCAGAAACAGGCAACACCTGTCGAATCGTGCCGGGCATGAACTAGCTTTCGTCGGCTCGTGCGCCTACGTGGTGGCGGTTGTCGTTAGCTCGACGTGCGCTCAGAAATCCACGAGATCACGTCGTCAAAGACTTCTTCTTTGTTTGTCTCGTTGAACATTTCGTGGCGCCCGCCCGGATACACGGTGACGGTGACATCGTCTTGCCCCGCATTGATGTATGCCTCACCGAGCTTCAGCACGCTCTTTTCCCCGCCGAGACTGTCGTCGCTGCCGCAGTAGATCAGAAGCGGCACACGCGCCATGGTTTTCGATGGCGTTCCGAAGAGCCGGAGTCCGTCCATGACGCCGAACAGCTTGAGGGTATCGGCGGTGAACGCCAGTGGGTCTTTGTCGAAGTCAGCGGCCACCTTGGCGTCACGACTGAGCCACTCGTAGCCGTTGCCTCCCGGAATCGCGAAACGCTTGTTGAGGTCTCCGGCATTCATGTATCCGGGGCGACGGTAGGCGGTGCCGCTGAGAATCACGCCCGCGTAGCGTTGGGCGTCCGTGTTGATGAGAATTTGCCCTTGAAGAGAGCCCATGCTGTGTCCGAGAAAGAAGATGGGCAACGTTGGGCTTTCGTCGCGAATGATGTTCGTGAGCTGGCGAAGATTCGCGATGGCCGCTCGCAGCCCGCCGGGGCCGAGGTGCCCAAGTTGACTGTGGTCGCCGCCCCATTGCTCGAGACCGGTGCGGCCGTGACCGCGCATGTCCGGCGCGTAGACCGTGAAGCCGGCGTTGACGAACGCGGCAATTGGCTTCGCGTATCGATGAGAATGGTCTCCGAGGCCATGCACCAGAAGAATCACGCCTTTTGGCTTCTTGGCCGGGTAAACGTCGTAGGTGATGCGAACACCATGCTCATCGAGAAACGCTGTCATGTTCTTCATCCTGTCACCATCGCGCCCCGATGGCACTAGATAGGCTCAATTCATGCTTACTCAGTACGACGCTGTGATTGTGGGTGGTGGGCATAACGGCCTTGTGGCCGCCGCGTATCTCGCGAAAGCCGGTCGCTCAGTGATCGTTCTGGAGCGGGATGACCACCTTGGCGGTGCGGCAATCAGTGCCGACGCGTTTGACGGCCATGATGCTCGCCTCTCGCGTTATTCATACCTGGTGAGTTTGCTTCCGCAACGAATCATCGATGACCTTGGGCTCAAGATTGAGCTCATCCGTCGTCGCTACTCCTCGTACACGCCCGTTCCCGGCTCACCAGAGAAAGGCCTGCTCGTTGACAAGATCGACGCCGCAAAGACGAGAGCCTCATTCGAATCAATCGGCGAGGGGAGCGACGCCGACGGCTTTGACCGTCTGTATGACGACACCACGGTACTCGCGCAGAAGCTGTGGCCCACCGTCACCGAGCCGCTCCTCACCCGCTCGGAGACAAAGTCCCTCGTTGCAAGTGCAGAGCTGTGGGACAGGTTCATCGAAAAGCCACTCGGGTCGGCGATTTCGCACTATGTGTCCGGTGATGTTTCGCGCGGCGTCGTGCTAACGGATGCGCTCATCGGCACATTCAGCTACGCCGACGACCCGTCACTCGATCAAAACCGCTGCTTTCTCTATCACGTTGTGGGGGGATCAACCGGTGATTGGGATGTTCCCCGCGGAGGCATGGGTGCCGTTTCGGGAGAGATGGCGCGGGCCGCACGCGAAGCCGGCGCGCAGCTCGTCACTGGCGCAGAGGTAGTTCGCATTCGTCCCGGAACGACGAGTGAGCGGGCATCCGTCGACGTCATCATTGACGGCGCCGAAACGACAATTAGCGCCGAGCACGTTCTGGCGAACGTGTCGCCGTGGGTTCTCGGTCAGCTGCTCGGTGAACCTCTTCCTGTCGACGAGCGGCCGGCCGGTGCACAAATCAAGGTGAACCTGCTGCTCAAGCGCCTGCCCAAGCTGGCTGACTCGACCGTCACGCCCGAACAGGCCTTTGGCGGAACTTTCCACATTAACGAAACGTATTCGCAGTTGCAGTCCGCGTTTGACCAGGCCGCCGCTGGTCAGGTGCCCGACCTGCTCCCGTGCGAAATCTACTGTCACTCACTCAGCGATCCCAGTATTTTGGGGCCCGAACTGCGCGAATCCGGTGCGCAGACCTTGACGGTCTTCGGTTTGCACGCACCACACTCACTGACTACGCCAGAGAATAACGACCGGGTTCGCGAAGAACTTGTCGCGTCGGTGCTGCGCTCGCTCAACAGCGTACTCGCCGAACCCATCGAAGACGTGGTCTTGATGGATGCGCACGGACGCCCGTGTATCGAGGGCAAGACCACGCTCGACCTCGAGCTGGCGCTCAACATGACCGGTGGCAACATCTTCCACGGCCCGCTCTCGTGGCCGTGGGCCGAAGACGACGAGGACCTCTCGACCCCCGCGGCTCGATGGGGTGTGGCAACGGACCATCCTCGTGTTTTGATGTGCGGTTCTGGCTCTCGCCGTGGCGGCGCGGTCAGTGGCATCGGTGGCCGCAGTGCCGCGATGGCAATTATGGAAGAAGCAAACTAGTGCCCACCTGGGATTCCCTCCTCACGTTCATTGTCGCGTCGGTCGTGTTGATTGCCATTCCTGGTCCGTCTGTGATGTTTGCCGTGGGTCGATCGCTGGCTCTCGGCAAGAAATTCGGTGTGCTCACCGTTCTGGGCAATGCGATGGGCACGTTTGTGTGGATTGTGCTCGTCGCTGTTGGTCTCGGCGCCGTGATTGCGAGCTCCGAAATCGCGTACCAAGTCATTCGACTCGGTGGTGCCACCTATTTGATCTATCTGGGTGTCATGACCATCGTTCAGCGCCACGCGAAAGCGCCGGATCTCGGTGGTTCATTGCAGTCGCAGACCGTGGGCAAGACTCTGCGCGAGGCGTTCATCGTCGGCGTGAGTAATCCAAAAACAGCGGTGTTCTTTCTCGCGGTCTTGCCACAGTTCGTCAACTACAGTGCGGGAAACCTGTGGTTTCAAATGCTGGTTCTTGGGCTCATTTTTGAAGTGCTCGGAATCATGGGCGACATGATCTACGCCCTGGCCGCCGGATACGCACGTGATTGGCTCGCCAAGAACCCTCGCCGGCTCACCGTCATCATTACGACCGGCGGAGCCATCATCATCGCCCTCGGGCTATTTCTGGCCCTGTTCGAAGGACGTTAGTCGAGCAGTAGCGCAGGCTCTTCGACAATCGACGCCACATCCGCGAGGAATCGACTGGCGACATCTCCATCGACGACGCGATGGTCAAAGCTTGCCCCGAGTGTCGTAACGAATCGCGGTCGCACTTCGCCTTCGAAAACCCACGGTTTCTGCTTGATTGTGCCCAGTGCGACAATGCCCACTTCGCCAGGGTTCAAAATAGGTGTTCCCGTGTCCATGCCAAAAACGCCGATGTTCGTAATCGTGATTGTGCCGTCCGACATGTCGGCCGTCGACGTCTTTCCATCACGCGCGTTCAACGTGAGTTGCTCGAGGCCGCGAGCAAGCTCGAGCAGGCTCATTGACTGGGCTTCTTTCACGTTCGGAACAATGAGTCCGCGTGGCGTTGCCGCGGCAATGCCAAGGTTCACGAAGTGGTGAACGATGATCTCTTTGTCAGTCCACGTCGAGTTCACAGTGGGGTTTCGACGAACGGCCCAGATGATGGCTTTTGCCAAAACCAGAAGCGGCGACACCTTCACTCCGGCAAAGTCCGTCGAGTCCTTCAAGCGCTTGACGAATTCCATCGTGCGCGTGGCATCCACGTCGACAAACACCGAGACGTGCGGGGCGGTGAAGGCGCTCTG
>JBIISS010000066.1:0-5682 GCA_044340895.1 Microbacteriaceae bacterium | reverse complement strand
CGGGCACACCGTGGAGGAGAGCGACATCACCATTGACGAATGGCGTGATGGTGTCGCATCCGGTGACATCACCGAGGTTTTCGCCTGTGGCACCGCGGCAGTCGTGACCCCCATTGGCCAGGTGCTCTCTGACGACTTCTCAATCGGAGACCCAACCGCACCTGCTGGCGAGCTGACCATGAGCCTGCGGCAAGAGCTGACCGACATTCAGTACGGTCGCCTCCCTGACACGCACGGCTGGATGACAAAGCTCGCTTAAGGGTTTTCGCTAATTCCACCTTGCGCCCCAGAGGGCTCACCACGAGGGTTAACGACGTGACTGAAACTGCGACTCGACCGATTCGCCTCGCCATCGTTGAGGACAATCCGCTTTTTCTCGACCTGGTTTCTTCGGCTCTCGACACCGTTGACGGCCTCGAGGTTGTTGCAACGGCAAAGACCGCAACCGAAGCACGAGCCGTTCTCGCCGACGCCGACATCGACGTCGCGGTTCTCGACATCGATTTGCCCGACGGCAACGGAGTGGGGCTTGGTGTCTGGCTCTCGTCGCAGTTTCCGCGGCCAGGTGTCTTGCTGCTCTCGGCGACCGACATGTTGGAACTCTTTCTCGGGCTGCCCGAAGAAACGCGTGCTGGCTGGAGCTACCTTTCCAAGTCTTCGACCACAGATCTTGACGTGCTCATCAAGACCATCCAGGCGACCGCGCGTGGTCGCACGATTGTCGATCCGTCGCTTGTCGACCGGTCGCGTGCCAAGCCGGGCGGTCGTGTCGCCAGACTCACCAAGCGTCAGTTTGAGGTTTTGCGCGCCGTCGCGCGCGGCTTGAGCAATCAAGCAATCGCGGATGAGTTCCAGTTCTCACTCAAGACTGTCGTCGCGCACCTGACTGCGATTTATTCCGCCCTCGATATTCCCGAGGGGTCAAACCCGCGCGTGCACGCTGTGCTTGAGTTCTTGAAAGAAACGGAACGCGACTCGTGAACCTCCAGCGATATGACGTCATTCGTCGTATCGCCGGCCCTCGGTCGTTCAGCCAATTGGTGTTCGTCCCCATTCTGATTACGCTCACCGTTGGAACGTGGATCCCTGAGCTTCAAGCGGGGTCGCCGTTCTATGCGGAATGGAGGTCGGTTGCGATTACGGCCCTGCTCGTGTCGTGGGGATTTGCCACGGGTATGGGCCTGCTGGTCAACGCAGTGCTTCCCAAACCGACGGTGCCCCGTTTCGTCGCCGTAATTCTCGTGTTTTTCGTCACCGAGGCGGGTCGCACGGTTCTCGTCGCTCTGCAGGCGCAAGCGATGGGGCTCGACACAGACCCAAACTGGCCGTACCGAATCGTCGCCGGCGGCTTTACGGGCTGGGCGCTTTTCGGGCTTGCGGCGTACCTCGCAAACGAAGCCGAACAGTATCGAGCGACGTTGGGCCAACTGACACAAACTCAAGCGCTGCTTGGGGAACTTGTTTCTGCCACGCAAAGTGACCTCGAAGTGCGTCGAGTGCAGCTTCTGGAACAGGTGCGCACCGCGGTGACCGAGTCGATTCGAAGCGTCTTGTCATCGGGTGGATCGTCGGCACGAGAGGTCGCCGATGATCTCGTTCGTGTTTCTGAAGATGTAGTTCGGCCATTGAGTCACAGCCTCATCCCAGAGCGCGAAGCCAACCCTGTGATTCGTGAGCCTTCGACGCCACGCATCAGCATCAGTGCCGTTCTCAACTATGCGACATACGTTCAACCATTCCGCCCCGTCGCTGTGACGCTGTTTACTGTGCTCATGGTCGCTGGTGCAGTGATCTTTCTCTGGCCGATCGAGGTGTTGCCCGCGTTCATCGCGCTCCTGGGCTGGGTATTCGGATTCCTAGGTCTGATGAGCTGGACCGTCACGCCTCGACTCAAGACCATGCGGGTGCCATGGAGAGTGATCACTCTCTCGGTGGCGTATCTCGGCTCCGCGACCGTTCCCGGTGTGTTTGTTATGTTCGCGACCAACACGCTCAAGCCCGAAGGCTGGCCGTACCTCGTCTACATCTTCTTGATTGCCCAGATTGTGTTGTGGCCACTCGCCATCATCGCCGGGGTGGATCAGGCCCGAGCCGACGTCATCGACAAAATCCGCCAATCAAACCAGCGACTCTTGTGGTCTCGTGCGCGACTATCGTCCCACCTGTGGGGGCAACAGAGCACGATTGCGGTTGCGCTTCACAAAGACGTTCAGGGAACACTTCTGGCAGCAGCGATGAAACTCAAGATGTCACGCGATGCGGGAAAAACCGATGCGGATGCAATTGATGAAATTCGTGCTGCCGTGCTTGAGGCTGCCGAGTTTGTCGTTGCGCCCTCCGACGCGGTGCCATTGATGGAGGCCGTCGCCGCAATCAATTCTCGCTGGCAGGGGGTGTTTCGCGTCGATGTTGATGATTCGACCGAGGCCATCGCTCGGCTCGACGCCGATCCGGTGTGCCGTCGAATTGCAATCGACATGCTTGGGGAGTTCGTGACCAACGCCGTTAAGCACGGGCAGGCGACATCCGCCCGCGTTTCTATGACTCTTGCATCCGACGATGTGTTGCTGGTTCAGGGCGTCAACAATGGGCGATCGCTGGCGGCAAAACTAGGCTCCGGCTTGGGGTCTCGCATGCTTGCGGCTGTTTCGCTTGACCAAGGCTTCGAAAACGTGCCCGGCGGTGTTCGGGTGTGGGCCGAGATTCCGATCGTCTAGCCCGGTGCATCCCCTCGTCTAGCCTTGACTCATGACGAATTACCCCGTGACCACAGCGACCGGCGCAGATGTTCGCGTGCGTTTCTGCCCCTCGCCGACAGGCACCCCGCACGTAGGGCTCGTTCGCACGGCGTTGTTCAACTGGGCATATGCGCGTCACACGGGTGGCACGTTCATCTTTCGAATCGAAGACACGGATGCCGCACGCGACTCTGAAGAAAGCTACGACCAAATCGTTGAGGCACTGACGTGGCTTGGCCTCACCTGGGATGAGGGAATCAACGTCGGCGGGCCGAACCCACCGTATCGCCAGAGCGAGCGCATGGACATCTATCGAGACGTCGTCGAGAAGCTGGTTGCGACCGGGCACGTTTACGAAAGCTTTTCGACGCCCGAAGAAATTGAGGCACGCAACCTTGCGGCCGGGCGCGACCCCAAGGTGGGTTATGACAACGCCGATCGCAACCTGACGCCTGAGCAGAAAGCGGCCTTCCGCGCTGAAGGACGGCAACCCGCGCTCCGGTTGCGCGTGCCCGACGAAGACATCACGTTCGACGACCTCGTGCGTGGCGAAATTACCTTCCCGGCCGGATCGTTTCCTGACTTCGTGGTCGTTCGACCCAACGGCGACCCGCTATACACATTGGTCAACCCGGTCGACGACGCCATCATGCGCGTGACTCACGTCTTGCGCGGCGAGGACTTGCTCTCGTCGACGCCTCGCCAGATTGCGCTGTATCACGCGATGATCGATGCGGGTATTGCCACGCACATCCCACGTTTCGGCCATCTGCCATACGTGATGGGGGAGGGCAACAAGAAGCTGTCCAAGCGCGACCCCGAGTCGAACCTCTTTCACCACCGCGACCGCGGGTTCATTCCCGAGGGGTTGCTCAACTACCTCGCGCTGCTCGGCTGGTCGATTTCGGCCGACCGCGACGTGTTCAGCCTCGCCGAGATGGCGAAGGTCTTCGACGTCGAGAACGTGAACCCGAACCCTGCGCGCTTTGACCTCAAGAAGGCCGAGGCGATCAACGGCGACCACATTCGCCTGCTGCCCCTCGATGAATTCACCCGCCGTCTCGCCACTGCGCTACAGGGCGCCGGTATGTTGCCCGGAAACCCCGGCGATCCGGTTACCGACACAGACTTCACTGTGCTCGCGCAGGCCGCGCCTCTGGTGCAGACGCGCATGAACTTGCTTGGCGAGGCTCCGGCCATGCTCGGCTTTCTCTTCACGACGGCTGACAAGCTGACGTGGGATGAGGATGCGCTCGCCGGTCTGCCCGAGAACTCCGCCGAGGTCGTCGCGCGCGGTTCGGCTGCACTTGCTGATCTTGCGGATTCCGATTGGCAAACCGCGAGCATCCAATCAGCACTCGAACGTGAACTCATCGAGGTGATGGAGCTCAAGCCGCGCGCTGCTTATGGCCCGCTGCGCACCGCCATCTCGGGCAAGCGAATTTCACCGCCACTTTTCGAGTCGATGGAGATTCTCGGCAAGGCCGAAACCCTCGCTCGGTTGGCCGCGTTTACTGCGCGCTAGAACGCGCTCTGGCGCCACATCCACAACAGAATTCACGGCGCCCGTTCGATTTAGTCGAGGGGGCACCGTGCGCTAGGCTTGCTCACCGGGCCGGTTATCCGGAACAACCCTTGGGGTATGGTGTAATTGGCAACACGGCTGATTCTGGTTCAGTTGTTCTTGGTTCGAGTCCAGGTACCCCAGCAATTCACCCCCGCAACTGCGGGGGATTTGTTTTGCACAGACTCGCCTTGACGTGCAGTGGTATCACATTGATACCATTACTCTCATGGCCATGACACTTCGACTAACCGAGCAGATGGATTCGCAGCTCGACAAAATTGCCGAGACGCAAGGTATCAGCAAGCAGCAGCTCATCGTCAATGCGATTGAGGATTATCTCGAGCGCAAGTTTCAGGAACGCGAGTACGACGACGCGTTCGAACGGATGATGAAGCGACACGCTGGCGTCATCGATCGACTCCGAGAAACGTAAACCGCCATGTCACGAGACATTCGATACTTCTCGATGGACGATGTGACTCGAACGATACACAGACTTGGCCTCGGCCGAATTCGGGATATTGGCCTCTTGGAGTCTGCATTGCATCGCCCGCAGACTGTTGTATTTGGAGTTGAGTCGTACGTTGGAATCTTTGACAAGGCAGCGGCCTTGCTCCAATCGCTGGTGAAGAATCACGCGTTGTTTGATGGGAACAAACGCTTGGCGCTCTCAGCAACTGTTCTGTTTCTCGGCATGAACGGCTACGAACTCGTTAGTGACGAAGACGAGACGTTCGAATTCATGCTCGACTGCGCGCGCGATCAGCTTGAACTGGAGGCGTTGAGCTCGTGGCTTCGAGATCATTCGGTGCGAATCCCGGCATAATCGACAGGTGAGCACCGTAGCTCGACGCGTCGTCGTCGCCATCAACCCCAATTCTGCGTTCGGCAAGAACCGCGGGGTAGGCGAGCAGGCCGTTTCTGCGTTGCGTGCAGCTGGACACGATGTGGTCGAGCTTCGACGCGAGACCTACGACGAGCTGCGTGAGGCGGCACGCACAGAGATTGATCGCGCATCCGGAGCAAAGAACGGCCAGCCCGTTCTGGTCGTCGTCGGTGGCGACGGCATGGTCTCGCTCGGTGTAAACCTGCTCGCCGAGTCGTCGGTGGGGTTAGGCGTGGTGCCTGCGGGTACGGGCAACGACTTTGCGCGCGCAATCGGGTTGCCGGTCGGTGACATCGGTGCGAGCATCCGGCAGCTGGTTTCGGCGCTCGAGACAGGGCCCACCGCCATCGACCTCGCCCGCATTGCGCATGATGGGGGAGTCACTTGGTACGCCGCCGTGTTGTCGGGCGGGTTCGACGCGATTGTGAACGAGCGGGCGAATCGCATGCGTCGCCCGCGTGGCAAGAGTCGCTACACGATCGCCCTCTTGC
>JBIISS010000065.1:0-5686 GCA_044340895.1 Microbacteriaceae bacterium | reverse complement strand
CATCGCGTCGACACAGCAAAGGTGTCGGCCGCTTTCGGCGGAGCTGAAATCACGAAAGCCAACGCCGACGACGTGCGCGCAGCGACCGGATACGTGATCGGCGGCGTGAGCCCCGTCGGGCTTGCGACGTCTCTGCCGACGCTCGTCGACACGTTTCTTGCGCAATTCGACACCATCTGGTCTGCCGGCGGTCATCCATCGTGGGTGTATCAAACGACGTACGACGAACTTGTTCGCATGACGGGTGGCACCCCAGCAGACATCGGCGAATAGCCTCCGCTGGCGCAATCGTCCTACTGCAAAGCAGAGGTCAGACGGGCGAGCCCATCGAGCACGGTGCGGAAAAACGGCTGCTTGGCCCACTGTTCGCTCGTGAGTTGGCGACTGTTCTCGCGGTACTGCTGCTCAACGCCTCGCATCTGACGCACAAACTCTTTGCCTCGCACCATCAGCGACACTTCCAAGTTCAAAGAAAACGAACGCATGTCCATGTTGCTCGAGCCGATGACGGCAACATCGTTGTCGATGCTGATGTGCTTTGAATGCAGGATGGTGGGCGCCTTGTACAGCCAAATCACGACTCCAGCTGCCAAGAGCTCCTCGTAGTAAGAGCGCTGCGCGTGATGCACCAGAGCTTGGTCGCCCTCCTCCGACACGAAGAGCTCCACGTGAACGCCCCGGCGCGTCGCCGTCGTGATGGCATACATCAGGGCTTCGTCGGGCACGAAGTAGGGCGAGGTAATGATTACTTTCTCGGTGGCGGTGTAGAGCAACGCGAGAAATAACCTCAAGTTGTTTTCCGTCGGAAACCCGGGACCGCTTGGCACAATCTGGCAGTCAAAATCATCACGAGAATCGTGGCTGTTGGCCGGAGGCATCTCGTCTAGCGGGAGCATCTCGTCGCGCTCGCTGTACCAGTCCGTCAAGAAGATGACATCGAGGCCGCGCACGATGGGCCCCTGAAGTCGAACCATTGCATCGTGCCAATGCAGCCCGCGCTTCAAATTCGACTTCTTGAGATAGGTCGAATCGATGATGTTTTGTGACCCCATCCAACCGGTCACACCGTCGACGACGAGAAGTTTTCGATGGTTGCGCAAGTCGGGCCGTTCGTACTTTCGCTGCAGGGGAGCAAACGGAAGCATGACGTCCCAGTCCGCACCAATGCGAATCAGTCGACGGCGAGTAGCTCGGTAGCTCACCGTGCGAAGGCCAGCAACGTGGTCGAAGAGCACGCGAACTTTCACGCCGCGCTTGATTGCATTCTCCATCGCGAGAAAGATCGGCTCCGTGACCGTGTCGGCCGAAAAGATGTAGAACTCAATGTGCACGTAGCGTGTGGCCGAGTCGATGTCGGCGGCGATACGGCGGATGGTGTCGTCGTAATCAATCGTCAACTCGGCATCATTGCCGCCGACGATGGGCAGCGCCCCGAGGGTGCGGTTGAGTTCAACGATTTGCTTGAGCCACTTCGGCCAGCGCTCATCCGCTGGCACAAGGTCAATATCTTTCGTGGCGTCCTGAATGAACTGGTTGATTTCTTGCTGCTTGCGTCGACGTCGACGTCCAAGTCGCGGGCTCCCGATGAACAAGAAGAGCAACGCACCGAGGTACGGGATGAAAAAGATTGCCAACAGCCACGCCATTGCGGAACCCGGCCGACGATTTCTCGGAATGACAATGAGCGCGACGATACGAATGACGAGGTCAACGGCGAGCGCCGTGATTGTCAGCCAAAAAGACCAGGAATACGCCATTTCCGTCGGGATCATGCCGATCCCTTAGGGTTCATTCCGCGCTTGGCGCGTTCTTCTGATTCGATCTTGGCGAACTCATCACGCTCCGTGCGGTCCGCGCGCATTATCGACCGAATGATGAGCCAAAACAACACGGCGAGAATCGCTGTCGGCGTGACCGACCAGAGTGCGTTGACCCACCAGTTCTCCATGAGGTCAGCCTAGTCGCGTAACGAATTGCGATTCTGAACGCCGGTTCGTCGCCCGAACATCCGCTCGGTGAAGAGAGTTACTTGACCAGCGGGAACAAAATTGTCTCTCGAATACCCAGGCCCGTAATGGCCATCAAGAGCCGGTCAATTCCCATGCCCATGCCACCCGTAGGTGGCATGCCGTGTTCGAGAGCTCGCAAGAACTCTTCGTCGAGTCGCATCGCTTCGAGGTCTCCCTTCGCCCCGAGCTGTGCCTGCTGAATAAAGCGCTCGCGCTGAATGACCGGGTCAACCAGCTCGGAATAACCGGTAGCCAATTCGAAGCCGCGAACGTAAAGGTCCCACTTTTCGACAACACCCGAAATCGAACGGTGTTCTCGAACGAGCGGGCTGGTTTCAACCGGGAAATCCATGACAAATGTGGGGCGAACAAGATCGCCCTTCACGAAGTGTTCCCACAGCTCTTCAACGAGCTTGCCGTGGTTCGCGTGAGGAACCTCAACGCCCACCTTGTCGGCAAACTTCTGCAAGTCATCCACGCTCAGTTCGGGCGTGACCTCTACCCCCGCTGCGAGAGAAAGCGAGTGATACATGCTGATGCGGTCCCACTCGCCACCCAGGTCGTACTCTGTTCCGTCTGCCCACGTGACAACGTGGCTGCCGGCAACAGCGTGCGCTGCATTCTGAATGAGTGACTGAGTGAGCTCCGCGATTGACGCGTAGTCGCCGTAGGCCTCATACGCTTCCAGCATCGCAAATTCGGGGCTGTGGGTGGTGTCGGCGCCCTCGTTGCGAAAGTTGCGGTTGATTTCATAGATGCGCTCAATGCCGCCGACCACTCCGCGCTTGAGATAGAGCTCCGGCGCGATGCGCAAGAAGAGTTCCATATCGAACGCGTTCGAGTGTGTGACAAACGGGCGAGCGGATGCTCCACCGTGCATCACCTGAAGCATGGGTGTCTCGACCTCGACATAGTCGCGGCTCGTGAACGTGGAACGCAACGACTGCATCACCTTCGCCCGCGCGAGCACTGTAGTGCGGGCTTGTTCGCGCACGATGAGGTCGAGGTAGCGGCTGCGAACGCGCGTTTCTTCGTTGAGTTCGTTATGCAGGTTCGGCAAGGGCAATAACGCCTTAGCGGCGATTTTCCATTCGGCCACCATGATTGACAACTCGCCACGACGACTTGAAATCACTTCCCCGCGAACAAACAGGTGATCACCCAGATCGACAAGCTCCTTGTAGAGGTCAAGTGATTCCTCACCAACGTGATCGAGCGACAACATAGCCTGCACGCGGCTACCGTCACCCGATTGAAGCGTTGCAAAACACAGCTTTCCGGTGTTGCGCGCAAAGACAACTCTCCCCGCAATCCCGACCGTCACGCCCGTTGTGGCATCAGCTTCGAGCCCGCCGAATCGGCTCCGAACATCGGCGATTGTGTCGGTCACATCGACGGCAACAGGGTATGCCTCAAGCCCGAGCTCGTTGAGCTTGTCGCGCTTTGCGAGTCGAACGGCCTTCTGCTCAAAAACCTCGTCGGCGGTCAGTTCGGTCGATGACGACTCAGGCGCGGACTGCTCACTCATGGGCTCAAGTCTACTTAGGCGCGAATTGCACTCACGTTTCAGGCCTACGTGGTGACGTCGACGGTGTCGAGCAGTCTTGTCGAACCAACCAGCGCCGCAACGATGTAGATGAGTGTGGTGCCCGGCGCGACCGGCTTCCCGTCGAGGTCCCCCATCTCGACTGACCGAAACGTGGACGCATCCACGACATCAACATACGAAATGTTCACATCTGGTTCGGCCTCGATGAGCGCGCGCATCTGGGCCAGGGCTGTTTTCGGGTCCGCCGACGCAAGTGCAAGCGCGCGACTGAGAACGAGCGCGTGCGACCTTTCTTCGGCAGAGAGGTAACGGTTACGGCTCGACATGGCGAGCCCGTCAGCTTCTCGAACAGTGGGGACGACCTCAAGTGACACGGTGTCAAAGTGTTCGTCAATCAAGCGTCGCACGAGAAACACCTGCTGGGCATCCTTCTGGCCAAAGATTGCGACGTCGGGCTTCACCATGTCGAGCAGTCGCGCGACGACTGTGAGCATGCCATCGAAATGGCCTGGGCGAGAAGCGCCCTCGAAGGTTTCGCCGACCGGTCCGGCCGCATACTGCGGGACTCCCCCCGGGTCGCCGCCGGGGTAAACATCTGCAACCGTAGGAGCAAAGACGGCATCAGCCACATCGCGGAGTGCTGCCACGTCAGCATCGAGAGTTCGGGGGTAGCTGTCGAAATCTTCACCCGCGCTGAACTGCAACGGGTTGACGAAAATAGAGACGATTACCCGGTCGGCTAGGTCTCGAGCGCGACGCACCAGCGCCAGGTGCCCGGCGTGAAGAGCACCCATCGTGGGCACGAACGCGACGGTTCCGGGTTCGCCCGCATGCCACGAATCGAGGTCGATTTGCGTGTGCAGAACCTGAAAGGATGCGGTGTCAGACATCGACGTCGCCAGCTTTGACGTTCGTCATGAGTGCGTTGTCAATGGTCGAGCGAATGACCGGACCCAACACGCGTGACGGATCCTCCACTCCCGCTTGCTCGAGCAGTGCTCGCGCTTGGTTGACGATTGCCAGCGAAAAAGTGCTCGCTGTCACGACGGCCTCGGCGTACCGTTCCCGATCTTCGTCAGCAATGACAACGGGCTCCGCCCCCATCTCAACCACGAGAGCTTGCCCAATGGGCAGCACCGGGCTTGGTGCAGTGACTGCCATGCAACACTCGGCAAGCCGCGCAACGTCGACGCTTGTGCCCGTGAACGACATGGCTGGGTGAATGGCAACCGGTATGGCCCCCATGCTGCGGGCCGGCGAGAGAACATCGAGCCCGAATTGGGGCGACGTGTGCACGACAATCTGCCCCGCCTGCCACGCCCCTGCCTCGGCGAGTCCGGCAACGAGGTCTGCGAGTTGATCGTCTGGGACGGCGAGCAACACGAGTTCGCTTCGTTCGATGATGTGCGTCACGTCGAGAATCGGAACACCGGGCAACAGGGTCTCGGCCCGGTCGCGCGACTGCTGAGAGACGGCCGAAATACCCACAATCGCATGCCCGGCTCCCGCGAGTGCCTGGCCCAACACCGGTCCGACTCGTCCGGCGCCGACGATACCGACCCCGAGTCTCCCGTCACGCGGCGGGTTCATGACCTGGTTCCCTTCGGCCGACGCCTTTGTTGGCGTCGGTGTCGGCATCGTCGGGCGGGAGCACGCACATCCACTCTGCAATCAATCCGGCGACAACGAGAATAAGCGAACAAACGACAAGACCGATTGCTGGCGTGAGAAGACCCCAGGCGGGCAAAACCGGCCGGCCCAGCAGAAAGAGCACAATTCCAGAGCCAGCACCGAGCAGAATTGCCCCGGTCAAGGCAGAAGCCTTAGCCAACACGGCAACGCGCACCGCATAGAACGGGTCGAGTGGCTGCTTGCGTTTGCCGGTGATGCGTCGGCGAACCGGAATCGCCATACCGACAATCGCCAGTGCGATGACGACTAGCGAAACTTCGAGAGTGATGGGCGGAACAATCGCGAGACCCCCATTGGACTGCACGAGTAGCTCGCCCAGGTAGGCGACGGCGAATCCAATCGCGGCCAGCCCAATCAAGAGCCCGACGGATGTTCGCTTCATGACAGCACCCTACGCGCGATTGCCACAGAACCGATGCCGGGTAAGTCAGCCTGT
>JBIISS010000064.1:0-5799 GCA_044340895.1 Microbacteriaceae bacterium | reverse complement strand
TATGCCCGCCGGAGACTTTGTACGCTGGTCAAAGCAGACGATCGACTTGCTCGATCAGCTCGTCGGCGTGAGCGACGTGGCGCTGGCAAAAACGGCACGGCAGGCACTTGACCTGGTTCGACGGGGGATTGTCGCTTATTCAACGGTGGGACTCGCATGAAATCCTTCACAGGCACCAACCCACGGAACACTCTGAAGACGGTCATGCCGCTGTGGGTTGCTCTGGTGGTCGCAACAGTCGGTGGTTTGCTGTTGCGAACCTCTTTTCCCGCACCCGCAATATGGCCGTTTGCCTTCCTCGGCTTAGCCCTGATCTTGCTCGCTCTTCGTGGCAGGAGCTTCTGGGCAGGGGTGCTCGTCGGGTTGTGCGCCGGAGGAGCACTGTGGGGTTCGCTCATCTTCTGGCTCACTCTCTATCTCGGGCCAATCCCGTGGCTTGCCCTGTGCGCGCTGATGGCGCTGTGGGTGGGACTCAGCGGGGGAGCGATAGCTCTCGTCTACAAGTGGACTGCGAAAACTACCTCGCCGTGGATCGAATTTGGAGCCGTGCCCGTGATTGTGGGCGCTATATGGGCTGCACGAGAGACACTCGCCGCGTCGTGGCCATACGGTGGATTCTCATGGGCTCGACTTGCGTACTCGCAGGCAGAGTCACCCTTTAGTCATGTCGTGAGCTGGATTGGCGTTGCCGGGCTCTCGTTCGCCGTCGCTGTTGTCTCGTCGCTCGCCGTAGCAATTCTTGCCAATCCGCGGCGCAGGCCCATGTATGTGTGGGGAGCGCTCACGCTGGCTCTTGTCTTGATTCCCGTGTTTCCCAGTAGCGTCAGCGGCACGACACGCGTTCTCGTCGCTCAGGGCAATTCGAAAGCTGGCTTATTCGATGCACAGAATCCCGGTCAGGTGTTAAGCGACCACGTGTCTGCAACGTTGGCCGCCGCGGATGATCCACTCGCGACATCCGTTGACATGATCGTCTGGCCAGAGAACGGGTCTGACATTGACCCACTTCGGTCGGAGGATGCTGCCCGAGTCATCGACGCCGTGGCGACCAAATTTTCGGCACCTGTCGTAACCGGAACCATCACAAACCCGATGGGCGACACGTACTTCAACTCGTCCATCGTGTGGACACCGAGTGAGGGCGTGACCGCCCAATACGACAAGAAGCGCCCGGTGCCGTTTGCGGAATACATGCCGAATCGAGCATTTTTTCGAGCGCTCGTGCCCGACCTGGTGGATCTCGTCTCGCGCGACTACAGCTTTGGAACTCGTCCCAACGTCGTTGATGTCAACGGTGTCGAGGCGGGAATATCCATCTGTTTCGACATAACCGACAACGCGCTCACAAGAGAAATGGTTGCCGGTGGAGCGCAGATTATTCTGGCACAAACGAACAACGCAGACTTCGGAACGACGGATGAGAATCTTCAACAACTCGCGATTGCCCGACTGGCTGCGATTGAATCGGCTCGAACGGTGGTGAATGATTCCACGGTAGGCACGACGGCAATCATCCGCGCAGACGGAAGCACTCAGGCGCAACTCACGCCGTATGCGCCGGGCTACCTTATTGCTGATGTTGACTTGAGCGAGACCGTGACGCCGGCGATGGTTTCCGGATCTTTCATCGAGGTTCTCGTCGTGGGATTGGGCTTGGCCGGACTCATTGGGCTTGGAGTCAACTCCAGAATCGGTCGCGGCGGCGCGCGGAAATTGCGCAGCCGCTAGATCTGGGGGATTAGCCCGCGAGGTCTTCCAGTCCGGCACCGCGCCGCGATCGCAGGTAGGTCAGTCGCTCAGAGAGAATTTCCTCAAGCTCGTCCCGTGATCGACGTTCGAGAAGCATCTCGAACGGTGTTTTGGATTCCTTGATTGGCTTCGTTTCGTCCACGATGGGTGGCTTCGCACCCTTGAGTGTTGCCTGCTCGCTGCATCCCGAGCAGTCCCAGAGAAACGGAGCTTCAGCATCCAGCGAAAAGACCAACGGCGTAACCGCGCCACATGACGCGCAGACATACTCAACGCTCTTGCGAAGCGAGTAATCGATTGCGGCATCAGATTCCAGGCTTTGTGAGCCCAGTCGAGAACCGCGCAAAGTGTTGTTGTTCACGTTTCCTCCCAGCCTGCGGCGCATCCCGATTGGAAGCGCGTCTGGGACTCACCGTAGAGGGCGCGCCTTAGCCTTGCCTGAACGTGTGCGAAAGATCGGCACGAGCACGTCACACCGGTCTGTCACAAGGCCGTCTGCGCCTGCGTCTACAAGCCGCCGTGCCTCTGCCACTTCGTTGATTGTCCAGAATTGAACAACGAATCCGGCGCTGTGAAGTTTGCGAAGCATGCGAGGGGAACTGGTGTTGACGCCCAGAACACGAACCGGTATCTGCAGGATGCGCACACCTCGACTCCAGCGTCGGGCGAGCCAGGTCGCCCCAACGAAACACGCCAGAACGACTCCGGCCACGGTGTCAGCCGAGCCGCTGGTCATGATGCTCGAACCCGAGAGTTTCTTAATTCTTGACAGCGTGGAACGGCGCCGGGCGCCACTAAACGAGGTGATGAGCACACGATCAAGCGCCTGCATTTCGACAACCGCCTGAGCCAGTGGCTCAATCACCAGCGATTCCTTGACATCAATATTGAACCGGGCCTTGGGTAGTCGACCCAGGGCATCGGCAACACTGATGACTCCGTGGTCCTTCGGTAGCCCCGCCGCCGCTGCAAACTGGGTTATGTCGAGGTAGGTGAGGTCGCGCACTCGAGCCAGGTTGCCAAACACTCGTTCGAGCGTCTCATCGTGAGCAAAAACGGCGACGCCGTCCTTGGTTGCCCGCACATCGCATTCGATGACGTCTGCGCCCGCATCCATGGCTGCCTGAAAAGCCGCGAGCGAGTTCTCGGGCGAACCCGTGGCCAGGCCTCGGTGCGCCAGCACGGCAACCCGATCAGACGGAAAAAACGGAGACGTGTGGCGCACAGTCACGAAGATACTCCACGAGCAAGACCCAGTTGATAAGGTCGAGCGAAACATTTTGCGCTGGCTTTTCAGCGTCAATCGAATGGAGCCCGTCGTGTCGAACCCCCTCGCCCCTGGATCACTCGCCGGAAAGCGCACTCTTGTCACGGGCTCATCCCGAGGCATCGGTGCCGACACGGTCGCATTTTTCGCCGAAGCAGGCGCCTCCGTCGTTGTGAACTTCCGCAATAAAGAAGCTCGGGCTCAGAAGATTGTCGACGGGATTCGGGATGCCGGTGGAACTGCCATTGCCGTAGGCGCAGACCTCACCGATCCCGCCTCTGTTGCAGCCATGTTCGCCACCGCCCAAAAAGAACTGGGCGGCCTCGACATTCTGGTGATGAACGCATCCGGCGGAATGGAAGCGGGCATGGGGGAGGACTACGCAATGCGCCTGAACCGCGACTCCCAGGTAGCGCTTCTGAAGGCGGCCTTGCCCGTTCTGGCGGACGGTGCTCGCGTTGTGTTCGTGACGAGCCACCAAGCGCACTTCATTCGTACGACGCCGACGATGCCGGAGTACGAACCCGTTGCGTTGTCCAAGCGCGCCGGTGAAGATGCGTTGCGCGACATGATTCCGGAGCTTGCCGAACGTGGCATCGGATTCGTTGTCGTATCTGGGGACATGATCGAGGGCACCATCACCGCGACACTCCTGGAACGAGCTAACCCGGGTGCCATCGACGCACGCAAATCGGCTGCCGGAAAGCTGTACAACGTCAGCGAGTTCGCCGCCGAAATTGCTCTGGCGGCCGTTGAACCTGTTCCCGCAGACAACACGCGTCTCGTTGGAGACACGAGCGACTTCATCAAGTAAGTGTCGCGGCCACCACATCGACGCGTTTCGCGCATCCTGCTCTATGACGAACGCGATGCCGTGCTTCTGATGCTCACATCGAGCCCGCTTCTGTCAACGCCGGTCATTCGTTGGTTGACGCCCGGCGGGGGCGTCGAGCCACACGAGACGCACCACGAGGGCGCGGTGCGAGAGCTGTACGAAGAGACCGGACTCATGGTTGACAACCTGGGGGAGCCCGTTTGGACGATTCACGGGCAGAGCGAGTTTGCCGATGGATCCGTCCAGACGACCTATGCCGAGTTTTTTCGCACGCGCACAACTCGATTTGACCCAGTAAACGACAACTGGATGGACAACGAGCACATCGACATCACCGGGATTCGCTGGTGGACAGCTGATGAGCTAGAAAACAGTGGCGAGTCCTTCGCACCGCTGAACCTACCCGACCTAATTCGCGCTCACGCGCTCTAGTTCGGTCAGCTCTTGGCAACACGCCCCAGAGCCACCGCCGCGGTGATCTGAGCTACTCCGACCACGATCAGAAGAACTCCGCCCAAGACGACCAGAACCGCAACGGCCGCCGCGGGAACGAAGAGCACAACCACGCCAGCGATGATGCTCACGGACCCGAGGGCAACGGTGATTCCGCGGGAGGATCCGCGACCACTTTCAATGAGGGTCGCAACTCCGTCGATAATCCACGTCACACCGATGAGAAGGCCAATCAGTTCGAGCACACTGTCGGGCATGGCAAGAGCAAAGATGCCAACCACGACCAGCAACAGCCCAATCAAAACGCTGAGTGCCCTGCCACCACCAGTAAGCCCAGGCGCGAAAAGGCCAACGACGACCCGCACAACACCACGAATCAAGAAATAGAGCCCAAAGATGACGACAACCACGGTTGCGGACGCGCCGGGCCAAGCGAGCACTGAGATGCCCGCAATGAGCGCGAGGATGGCGCCAATCCACAGCCCAGTCTGGAGAACTCGCGCAACACTGGTCGCGTCTTCGGGGGAGCCTTTGTAAAACGAGAAGCGTTGTGTGTCAGACACGAGTATTCCTTTCGGGAGGTTGAGGCCTACAGACTAGCGAGGACCTCGTCGGTCGTCAGTACTTTCGCAAAGTCACCGGCATCGAGACTGACGACTGTTGCAGCCGAGAGTTGCTCTGCAGACATCGAGACACCATTGGACGCGGTCATGTCGAACGTGTGCGTGGCATCCACAGGGAACAGGACTTGGTACCCGAGATTTCCGGCCATTCTTGCTGTCGTCTCACAACAGATGTTGGTCATGATTCCGCAAATGACGACGACGTTCACGTTCGCTGCACGCAGCCACTCATCCAAGTTCGGTGTGCCGTAAAAGGCGCTGTTGACGTTCTTGCGAACGTGGAGCTGCGCTTCCGATGCACGCACGAAGTCCTTGAACTGATTTCCCGGGTCAGAGGGCGACAGCGTGCTTCCTTCGTCGAGACTGTCGTGCTGTACGACGACGAATGGCCGGCCCGAGCTGATCCAGGCATCCTGCAGTCGAGCCAGGTTGGCCTCGGCTTCGGGGTTGTCACGACGACCCATGCGGTCTGCGCGATCGAATCCTTTCTGCACGTCAATCATGATCAGTGCTGCTTTGTCGCCCAGGTGAATGTCGGTCGTCATGTGTCCAGAATGTCAGAATTGAAGGGTAAATGGCAGGAGTTAAGGGCAAAAGCTAACGATTGCGTGTTTCTCGAGGCGCACAGCGTATCCGATAATGCACATTATGTCAGGTTGGCTTTTGGGCCGCTCTCCCGCCCATTAGCCTTGACACGTGTCAACGAGTTCTCGCGCCGTGGCTCCAGCGCGTTCCTGGTTGCTCGCGCTGATGTTGTTGTTCTTGCTACACGGCTTGTTTTTTTCGAACTGGGTTAGTCGTTCTCCCGAGGTGCAAGATCTTCTCCGGTTCAGCACCTTTCAGATGGGCATCCTGGCAACCATCATGACGGT
>JBIISS010000063.1:0-5867 GCA_044340895.1 Microbacteriaceae bacterium | reverse complement strand
GCTCGAGCGTCGACGTGAACATCGAGCACGGCCTTGCGTCCGTAGAGCAGTGCAATGCTGCTCGAGACCGCCGTTAGCTGAGCCGGGTCAAGCGGTTGCGCACTCGTGACGGTGGCCACGAGGTAGCCGCCCTGATTGGCGATTGTCGCGGCTGCGGCGCTCAGGAGTGCACCGATCCTTCGACCACGAGGGTTCTGCACGAGAGACGAGACAACAACGACCGTTGCCGGCAACGCCTTTGCTTTGGTCAACAGCGTTCGAGCCAATGTTGCTTTCGCTTCAGGGTTACCCAACTTACTTCCGAGCGCGAGTTCCAGTTCAGCGTTGCTAGACACCGCCCGAGCAAAAGAGAACAGCTCGGATTCAATCTCACCGGGGCCGGTCACCGACGACGCAGCAGCCCGAAGAGCGAGGTCTTCAATGCCAGCGACGAGGTCATTCAAGGTCGACCAGCGCTGGGCGGTTGCAGAGACGACGAGCGCCAGGGCGGCCTTATCAAACGACTTTCCAAAGAGATCGGTCACGAGCTTTTGCTTTTCACCGGCGTCGATAGCCGGGTCGGAAAGCGTTGAGCGCAACTGGGTCGACGACGCAATCACGGCGGATGCGCCAAACAGCGCCTCCGCGGTCGTGAGGCTTGCCGGCAACGACTTTGCGAGCGCCGCGTGAACGGCAATCGTTGCACTCCGAGTTGCGCTACCCATTTACTTCTTGGCCTTCTCGCTCTTCTCGAGGTCGGTCAAGAAGCGATCGACCAAGGCCTTTGACTTCTTGTCGTCGTTGAGTGCCTCACCAATAACCTGGCGAGCCAAGTCGATGGCAAGTGATCCAACTTCGGTGCGCAACGACACAATGACCGCTTGTCGTTCGGCCTGAATCTGCGCTTGCGCAGCAGCTGTAATTCGAGCCGCTTCTGTCGTAGCTGCCGCTTTCGCTTCTTCGACGATTGTGTTGCCGTCGACGCGGGCCGAATCGCGAATGACCACTGCTTCGCTTCGCGCCTGCGCTAGCTGAGACGTGTATTGCGCGAGAACTTCTTCAGCTTCGCGCTGCGCTACGTCTGCCTTTGCGATGTTGCCTTCGATTGCGGCCGCGCGAGCATCCAGCATCTTCTTCATGTTGGGAAGGATCTTCCACATGAAGAAGAAAAGGATGACGACGAACACAACCGCCGACCAAACAAGGTCGGCGACGGCCGGCAAGAGAGGATTTGGGTTCTCTCCCGCCGCGTGAATCGCTGAGATTGCGTGGAGCATTGTGCCTCCGAAAGACGCCAGTCTGGTGAGAGACGGACTAGTTGGTGAAGATGAAGTAGGTCGCGATACCGATGAAGGCGAGTGCCTCGGTAAATGCAATACCGAGATACATGAGAACCTGCAAGCGGCCGGCGAGCTCGGGCTGACGGGCAACTGACTCGATGGTCTTACCGACCACGATGCCGACGCCGATAGCCGGGCCGATGGCTGCGAGGCCATAGCCGACTGTGGCGATGTTGCCGTTGATTTCAGCGAGAACGGTTGTGGCGTCCACGTTGTTTTCCTTCCGTGTTGGCGCACTCTGGCGGTTGCCAGCGTGCGTTTAGTGTTCCTCAGCCAGCGCGAGCTGGATGTAGACCGTAGTGAGCAAAGTGAAGACGTAAGCCTGGAGAACGGATACGAGAATCTCGAAGAGCGTGAAGACGAATCCGAACACGAGAGTGCCCGCACCGAAGAGTTTGAAGGCACCTTCTGCGTCAAGGAAGAAGAACTGAGTTGCAGTGAAGCACAGAACGAGCAGAAGGTGTCCGGCGACCATGTTCATGAGAAGACGCAGGGCCAAGGTGATGGGGCGCAGGATGAAGATTGAGAAGAACTCGATTGGTGTCACGATGACGTAAATCGGCCAGGGCACGCCGGTCGGGAAAAGCGACGCCTTGAGGAACGTGAGCGGGTGCTTGCGCAGTCCGGCATAAACGAACATCACGTAGGCAACGACAGCCATCACAATCGGCATACCGATCAGCGATGTTCCCGAGATATTGAATCCGGGGATGATGCCCGGAATGTTCAAGAACAGCGTGGTCCAGAAGATCGTGGTCAACAGTGGCAGGAATCGCGCGCCATCTTTCTTGCCCAGCAGGTCTTCGGCAATGTTCACTCGAACGAGGTTGAGTCCCATTTCGATGAGGCTCTGAAAGCGGCCCGGAACAATTTTCATGTTTCGGGTTCCGATGACAAACAACACGATGAGTAGCGTCGCCATGATGATGCGAATGGCGATGATGCGGTTCATCTCGAATGGCGTGTCAATAAAGAGAAACGCAGGAGGGAAAAACTCGATGATCGAGGGACCAACAAAGCCGCCTCCGTCTTCCGAAGAAGCGGAGAGCATGGCGGCGGCGTGAGCTAACAGCGCTGTACTCCTCGTTCGAGCGTGGATGTTGACTCGCGTCGCGAGCGAATCGGCTCAACTCTACACGGAGAAAGAGGGCTAAACGAATCTCTCAGGAAGCTACCGGTCAGTGGAATCGGGTGCCGTGGTCGAGCCCGGCAGAGTGACATCACTCGCGTACGGCATGCGCGACTTTGCGACAACAGCGACGTCGGTCACGAGCGAAACGAGGACCCCACCAATCAGCGTGATGAACAGCGGGAAGGTGGAAATCCAGGGTTGATCGCGGAGCAAGAAGATGGCCACAAGAAAGAGCACGAACTTCAAAATCCAGGTGCCCATGACAACGGCGAAAAACCCAACAATGTCGAAGCGCTGAGCCATGAGAACGCTCCCCGCGGTCAGGCCAAGAAAAGCGGCGGCAATCGCGGCGCCGAGAAACGAACTGGTCACCCCAATCCAGCCCTGTGTAAGGCCGAACCCGAGGGCAGCGAGTGCGCCCAAGGCAAAGGTGAAGAGGATTCCCTGAACGAGGGCGCGACGAAGCACTGGGGTGGCGGAGTTGGTCATTTCGTATCCTTTATCTTTTCGTCAATGTCGATCTCGTTTGCGGCTGCGTCAAGCTCATCAAAAATGGGGGACACCGTCGTGATCGGCCCGGTTTGTGTCTGCGCGGCACGCTCAAGCTTTTGGCGTCTCGTCAGTGGCAAGAGCGTAACCACGGTGCACGCGGCGAGCCCCGCCAGGAGAATCACAGCCGCAATCCAATAGGGCTTGATCACAAAGAACAGCAACATCCCGACGGAGACGGTTGCGGTCCAGCTGTAGAGGATGAGCACGGCGTGCAGGTGCGAGTGCCCCATGTCGAGCAGCCGGTGGTGCAGGTGCTTTCGGTCTGCAGTGAACGGCGACTTGCCGGCACTGACGCGACGCAAGACGGCCAGGGTGAAGTCAGCGATGGGCAACAGCAAGATGGCAAACGGCAAGACGACGGGCAGGAACGCCGGGAGCAGCTCGCTCCGCGCGAGAGACGACGGGTCGATTTGGCCGGTTACAGCAATGGCGGAGGTCGCCATGAGGAGTCCGACGAGCATCGAGCCCGCATCCCCCATGAATAATCGGGCGCGGTGCCAGTTGAACGGCAAGAACCCGGCGCACGCGCCGACGAGAACCGCGGCCAACAGAGAGGCGAGGTTGAAGTAATTCGACGGGCTCGTTTCTCGGGCAAGCAAGTAGCTGTAGATGAGAAAGACGCCGTTTGCAATGAGTGAGACACCCGCGACCAAACCATCGAGTCCGTCGATGAAGTTCACCGCGTTCATCACGAGCACGATGGTGAGAATCGTGATGGCGAGAGACATGTACGGCGAACCGACTGTGAGGCCGCCGATGGGCAAAGAAAGAATCTGCACACCTTGCCACGCGACGAGCGCGGCAACCAGAAGTTGGGCGGCCAGCTTGATGGTCCAATCGAGGTCCCAGATGTCATCCGCCACGCCAACCAGAACGATGAGGAACGCAGCTCCGGCGATGGCCAAGACGGCGCTGGGGTTTGCGAAGACGACCCGGAAGAACGGAATCGCACTCGCAATCAACAGAGCAACCATCACCCCGAAGAACATCGCGATTCCCCCGAGGCGCGGGGTTGGCCTGGTGTGAACGTCACGTTCTCGAATCGCCGGATACAACCGGTACTTCCGACTCAGGCGAAGAATCAGCCACGATAGACCGAAGGTAACGGCGGCCGATACGACAGCCATGAGCATGAGCGCCAGCACGGTTAACCCACCGCCTCGGTGTCGGGTTCTAAGTTGTCACCGAGTACCGCCCGCAGATCGGCTGCTGACACGGCGCCGAGGCGCAAAATGCGTGCGTGACCAGTCGCTCGCGAGAGGGGCGTGAGATCGAGAATCGTGGATGCGTCGCCCGATGAAGATTGCCCGGCTTCGAGGTACACGTCCACGGAGTCACCGAGTTGCGCGTGCGCATCAGCCGCCGTCGTGGCAGCCGTTTTGCCTGTGAGGTTCGCCGATGAAACGGCCAGCGGCCCCGTTTCGGCTAGAAGCTCGAGTGCAATCGGGTGGTTCGGAACTCGCACCGCCACGGTTCCGTTCGTTTCACCGAGGTCCCAGGTCAACGATGGTTGGGCTTCCACAACGAGCGTGAGCCCGCCGGGCCAAAATCTCTCAGTGAGTTCCCCTGCGACGGTGGGCAGGTTCATTGCAAGCCCCGGCAGTGTCGCGGCGCTCGAAATCAACACCGGCGGCGGGGACGCACGGCCGCGTCCCTTGGCTGCCAACAACGCGGCGACGGCCGGCGCCGAGAAAGCGTTGGCCGCGATTCCGTAGACAGTGTCAGTTGGCAGAACAACGAGCTTGCCGTGAGCAATTGCGGTGCGCGCACGACGCATCCCCTCCAGCAATTGCTGTGGGTCAGCGGTGTCGAATATCGTGCTCATTTTCTTGACGCCAGTCTACGCACCGGCGTTTTTCCGATGGGTTGCCGAGCCGGATTCCCCGCCATCGTCGCTAACGAAGTGCCGTTGTGTAGCGATCCCGACCGAGCATGTCCTGATGAGTGGCGACAGCACGCCATCCACTCTCCCGAAGCAATGCGGCGATTTCAGCTCCTTGATGCTCGCCGTGTTCCATGGCGAGGAGGCCGCCGGCACGCAACAGCCTCTGTGCAACACCGTCGAGAATGCGGATAACGTCGAGCCCATCCGCCCCGCCGTACAGGGCGAGTTTCGGGTCGAAAAGATGCACTTCGGGGTCGCGCGGAATTGCATCCGACGGAATGTACGGCGGGTTCGACACGACAACGGCAAGTTGACCGTCGTAAGCGGGCAGGGCTTCGGCCAAGTCCCCAAGAACGAGTGTCACATTTTGCGCACCGCTCGTGAGCACATTTCGAGCCGTCCACGCGTGAGCATCGGGGCTCTTTTCAACGGCGAAGACGCGAGCATACGGAACCTCGGTTGCGACCGAGAGTGCGATGGCCCCGCTACCCGTGCCCAGGTCAACCACGATGGGTGAACTGCCCGCATCAGGCTGGGCCAGCGTTCGCACGTGATCGATCACAATCTGCGCGAGGAGCTCCGTTTCGGGGCGCGGCACAAATACGCCGGGGCCAACCGCCAAATCAAGGTTGCGAAAATACGCGTGCCCAGTGATGTGCTGAAGGGGTTCGCGCGACGCGCGACGCTGCCCGAGTTCGCCAATAGTTTTCAGCTGCGCGGGTGAAACACTCCGGTCGAGCGCCATCTGGGCAGCGAGTTCACCGCGACCCAGCTCGAGCACGTGACCGACGAGCAACTCGGCGTCGACGTGAGGTTCGAGAATGCCGGCTGTCTCGAATTGGCGCGTGAGCGCATCCACCACTTCGCGGATGGTCTCGTGCGACTCGTTTTCAGCTGACATGACGAGAGTCACGGTACCAGCGTCAATGAAAGGATTCGTAACACGTTTCGACGGATGGCCTCAGGGTGCTTAGTCTTT
>JBIISS010000002.1:0-19820 GCA_044340895.1 Microbacteriaceae bacterium | reverse complement strand
ATTGGTGAACTAAGCCTACGGCTAGGCTTGACCCGATTATCCGCCAAAGGAAAAAGCGGGCCCTCTTTTCGTCAAGGAGACCACACACATGACCTCTCGCACCGTGTTGATTACCGGAGGTAATCGAGGCATCGGATACTCTCTCGCAGAAGAGTTCCTGGCAGCGGGTCACCGCGTGGCTGTCACCGCTCGAAGCGGTTCAGGGCCTGCAGGTGCGCTCACCGTTATCGCCGATGTCAATGACGGAGAGAGCCTAGACCGCGCATTTGCTGAAGTTGAAGAGAAACTCGGTGTCATCGAGATCGTTGTTGCCAACGCCGGCATCACCAAGGACACACTGGTCTTGCGCATGTCCGATGAAGATTTTGACACCGTGATTGACACGAACCTGGGTGGTTCCTTCCGCGTGGTCAAGCGAGCAGCCAAAGGGATGCTGAAGGCAAAGTTCGGGCGGATTATCCTCATTTCGAGCGTGGTAGGACTTTACGGTTCTGCCGGTCAGGTGAATTATTCGGCGTCGAAGAGCGCTCTCGTTGGAATGGCGCGATCGTTGACGCGCGAACTGGGGAGCCGCAACATCACAGCAAACGTGGTGGCTCCGGGATTCATCGAGACCGACATGACGGCCGCTCTTCCCGAAGAACAGCAAGCCGAATACAAGAAGAACATTCCTGCGGGCCGCTTTGCCAGCCCGAGCGAGGTCGCCAAGGTCTGTGTATGGCTAGCGAGTGACGATGCGTCCTACATTTCTGGTGCGGTCATCCCGGTCGACGGCGGCCTGGGGATGGGCCACTAACGCAACCCCATCAGGTCGAGGACGACCGAGAGGTCTCGTTCAGAAATCGCCACGTCGGCGTGCTCGTTGACAATGGGCTTGGCATCAAAGGCGACGGAGAGCCCTGCGATAGCCATCATCTGCAGGTCATTCGCGCCGTCGCCAATTGCCACGGTCTGCTCAAGGTTCAACCCGAGGTCGCGGGACCACGCCACGAGCGCATCCGCTTTTGCTGTGGCGTCGACGATCTCGCCCAGGACGCGCCCGGTGAGAACATCATCGACAATCTCGAAGCGGTTTGCCTTCCAAAAGTCCAGCCCGAGTTTGATGGCAATTGGATCGAGAACCTCGTGAAACCCGCCACTGACTACTCCAACGTGTCCGCCCACGGCATGAACTCCGGCGATGAGTTCGGGAACTCCTCGCGTGACCGTCACCTCTTGTCGAACGTCGTCGAGAGTGTGTGCCGGTAATCCCGCCAATGTGGCAACGCGCTCGCGCAGGCTCTCCGCGAAATCCAGCTCACCTCGCATGGCCCGGGCCGTCACCTCGGCGACGAGGTCAAGCGAACCCGCCCGAGCGGCGATTAACTCAATGACTTCGTTCTCAATCAGAGTTGAGTCGACGTCGAGAACGACGAGCCGGTAGGGAAGCTGCGTGAGTGCCACAGAACCATCATGGACTGATGCGCCGGGCCTTGCCGACAACCGTGATGGTCGAGTCCCTCACTAGCATGGAGACATGACCACCGTTCTGGAACTCTCTAATGTTTCGCTCGTTCGAGACGGCGCTACTGTGCTCACAGACGTGTCTTGGAAGGTCGACTCGAGTCAGCGTTGGGTGATTCTGGGACCGAACGGCGCCGGCAAGACATCTCTGCTTGAAATGATTGCCGCCTGGGAGAAACCCACCTCGGGGACAGCTGTCGTGCTCGGTGACGATGTTGGTTCGGCCGATACTGACTGGTTGCGCCCGCGAGTAGGTCTCGCGTCCTCTGGCATGGCCAAGCGCATACCGGCATCGGAAACGGTCGAGCAGGCCGTCATCACGGCTGCATTTGCTGCAGCAGAATCTCGCGGCGAGGCGTTTGAAGACATTGATGTGCGCCGAACCCGGCGTGTGCTCGCGGAATGGAAACTCGATGGCGTCGCCGACCGCCCTTTCGGTTCTCTCAGCGAGGGTGAAACAAAGCGCGCCCAAATTGCACGCTCCATCATGACGGACCCTGAGTTGTTGCTTCTGGATGAACCCGTAGCCGGGCTCGACCTCGGTAGTCGCGAAGAGGTCATGATGATGCTCGGTGCATTCGCGAGCAACGCCAGTGCGCCCGCCATCGTGATGGTTACCCATCACGTTGAAGAGATTCCCCTCGGCTTTACTCACGCACTGCTCCTGAGTAATGGCGGCGTAGTGGATCAGGGGCCTCTCGAGAGCATGCTGACCAGCGCTAACCTCACGCGAGCATTTGGCGTGACGGTCGATGTGTCCCACGAAGCCGGCCGCTACTGGGCGCGCGCCCGTCTGTAGGTGATGGTCATTTTCGACCTGATTCCCTGCTAAACTGGCGTGTCGGTTTGAAAAACCGAGAACTTTCTTACGAATACAAGGATCACTCATGAAGGCTGAAATCCACCCCGAGTACGCTCCGGTCATTTTCCACGACCTCGCATCTGGCACGTCATTCCTGACTCGCTCGACCGTGAGCTCGAGCAAGATGATGAAGTGGGAAGACGGCAACGAGTACCCGGTCATCGACGTTGAAATCTCCAGCGAATCGCACCCGTTCTACACGGGTAAGCAGCGCATCATGGACTCGGCCGGACGTGTCGAGAAGTTCAACCAGCGCTTCAAGGGCTTCGGCGCCTAGTCTGCTCAAGACTTACCTAAGCTTTACAAAAAAAGGCCGGCAAATGCCGGCTTTTTTTTCGCATTAGCCGACCGGCCACGCGTCGTTGTCGTCATACATCGGCTTGCCGATTGATTCGCGGTATCGCCGGTAGCTCGCGGCCTGCTCGAGCGCCCACTCCTCTTGTCGAACGTGCAGGTCGAGAGCAGGAATATCGAGCTGGTCGAAGTATTTTGCCGCAATCGCCTGAGCGACACGACCCGCTGCAATTGCGTCAGCCGATGCATCGTGAGCATTCTCGAGAATCACACCATAGAGTTCGGCATTCGCAACGAGGTTGCGAACACCCTTTCGGTACTTGTCGAGTTGTCGATCCATGACGAGAGGATCGACAATCGGTCGAGGTCGATCGAGGGGCGTCAGTGCGTAGCGCTTTGCTTCGCGGTCGAGAATTGTGAAGTCATACGACGCGTTGTACGCCACGACAGCCACGCCGTTCGCAAAGAAGTCGCCGAGATACGCGACAATCTCCTGGATGCTCTCTGCGGCGGGAGCGCCTTCGGCTCGCATTCGCTCCGTGGTAATGCCGTGGACGCGCGTCGCTTGCTCGGGGATCTCGATTCCGCAGTCAATCAACCAATCACGACCCTCAACAACGGAGCCCGTGTGGTCGAGCAGGCTGACATGAGCCTGCACTATGCGAGTTGTTTCGGGGGCGATGCCCGTCGTTTCGGTATCGAATACGGCCAGCTGGCGTGCCCACGCGGGGAGGTGAAGTTCAGTCACGGGCTTCACTCTAGGCGTCAGCAGTGTCACTACGCTTGAGGCAATGCCCGGCAAAGATTTTTACGCTCGCGAGCTCGATGCGATTCCCACACACGCACACCGCGAGTCGGTGGGCGGAATCGGCACAGCGTGGTGGAACTACGGCCCGACAACAGGCCCCATTGATCTCGTTCTTGTGCATGGGTTTCGCGGTGATCATCACGGTCTTGAGCCAATTGTCGCAAAACTCGGGCGTCATCTGAGAATCGTGATTCCGGATCTGCCCGGTTTCGGCGATACCGATGCACTGCAGCCCGCGCCAGCAGGGGGGTCTCGCATTCGTCCTTACGCGCTCTGGTTGCGCGAGTTTCTCGACTCAGTCGGCGCCGACAAGAGAACAACCGTGCTCGGGCACTCGTTTGGATCAATTGTTGTATCAGCGGCCTTTCATGAGGGGCTGGCGCAAGACCGATGCATCCTCGTCAACCCGATTGCCGCAAACGCGCTGCGCGGGCCTCGCGGAATCATGACCCGGTTAGCCGTTCTGTACTACCAAGCTTCGGCGATGCTCCCGGAACGTGCGGGTCAGGCCCTTCTGCGCAACCGCGCAATTGTGCGAATCATGAGTGAGACCATGGCAAAAACGCGTGACATAGACCTGCGCCGCTGGATTCACGGCCAACACAATTCGTACTTCAGCAGTTTCGCAAGTCGTGACAGTGTGCTCGAAGCATTCAAAGCGTCTGTTGAACACGACGTCAGCGAATTTGCGTCGACACTGCCTCCCCACACAATGCTCATCGTCGCGGATCGCGACGACATCACGGCACTGGCCAAACAACGCGAACTTTCAGCCCGACTGACCAAGGCTCGGCTCGAAGTCGTGCCCAATGTCGGGCACCTTGTGCACTATGAGGCACCAGAGTTTGCCGCGTTAGTGATCGCCGACTTTTTGGCCACTCGAGGTAGAAGGTGAAGCGGGCTCGACACATCGTGTTCGACGCCCGATATATCCGACTCGAACACCACGACGGCATCAGCAGATTCAGCGCGAATCTTGCGGCGGAGCTTGCTCGACTTGTCTCCCAGCGAGACGACCTGAGTTTGACGGTTCTTGTTTCGCAGGAGGGACAGCGGGAGCGCATCCCATTTGCTGGCGACCTCGCCACGCTGATGATCAGCCCACCGACAAGTATTCGCGAGCCGTTCGTCGCTCACGAGGTCAATCGCATCGCGCCCGATGTGGTGTTCTCGCCCATGCAAACAATGGGAAGCTCCGGCCGGCGCTACCGGCTCGTGCTGACCGTTCACGACCTCATCTACTATCGCCACCCCACGCCACCTCGCGAGTTCAACGCTGCTTTGCGCGGGCTGTGGCGCCTCTATCATCTCTCGTGGTGGCCTCAGCGCTGGCTACTTCGTGGCTCAGATGCAGTTGTCGCCGTTTCGCAGACAACTCGCGACGTGATCGCCAAGCATCGATTGACCACGCGCCCGGTCTACGTTGTCCCGAACGCGACCGATCCGATGGTCGCCGGGCCAGTTCTTGACTTTGGTCAGCGGTCGAAAAGCCTCGTCTACATGGGCTCGTTTATGCCCTACAAGAACGTTGAGACGCTCGTTCGAGCGATGGCGCTGCTTCCAGATTTCGAATTGCACCTGATGAGCCGAATCTCAGCGAAAGACCGGGCACGACTCGTCGCTCTCGCTCCTGGCGCTCGACTTGTTTTTCACAATGGATGCACCGACAGCGAGTACGCCCAAGCGCTCCGCACTGCCACTGCGCTGGTAACGGCATCTCGCGATGAAGGCTTCGGGATTCCGCTCGTTGAATCAATGTCTCTGGGCACGCCCGTTGTCGTCAGTGAGATCCCAATTTTCCGTGAAATCGGGGGAGAGGCTGCACTTTACGCAAGTGTTGATTCACCCGAAGAGTTTGCGCGCGCCGTCTACGAGCTAGGCGATCGAGAAACGTGGGCACGGCACAGCACCCTCTCGCGTGAGCAAGCCGCGCGGTACAGCTGGTCGCGGTCAGCGAGCGCCTTACTCGATGTCCTCGACGATGTCATGAACTCCGAGCCGTCGCGCTAGGTCAGTCAGCACATCCGAGACGCCGGCGTCAATTCGAAGGTGAGCCAAGCCGTCGGCCTTCGTCTCGCCGCGATTGATAATCACAACCGGAATGCGTGAACGGCGGGCGACGTCAACAAGACGAAAACCTGAGTTGACCGCCAACGAAGAACCGGCAACCAGAAGTACATCAGACTTGCGAACGATGGACGCCGCCGACTGATAAACCCGGAACGGAACGACCTCACCAAAAAACACGACATCTGGTTTGACGAGTCCTGAGCACACATCACAAATGGGAACACGAAGCTCAGCGAAGTCACTGACGTCTGCATCGCCGTCCGGAGCGAGCGTCGCCTCTTCGGCCGCGTCCAACCAGGGATTTTCTCGCGACAGGCGAGTTGCGAGCGCACCACGGTCGTATCGCTGGCCACATTCCATGCACACCACGCGGTCGAGAGACCCGTGCAGGTCGATCACGTGCATGCTGCCCGCCCGCCGGTGAAGCCCATCCACATTTTGGGTCACGATTCCACTCACGATGCCGGCCGCTTCCAAGGCAGCGAGTGCACGATGGCCCAGGTTGGGCTCGGCCGACGCGAAGGTTGACCATCCTTGATGTGAACCGGCCCAGTAGCGCTTGCGATAATTCTCGTCGCTGACGAACTGATCGATGCTCATCGGATTGCGGCGCAGAACGCCGTGACCGCGATAGTCCGGTATGCCCGAGTCGGTGCTGACACCTGCACCGGTCAAAACGGAAACTTTCTTGCCCGACACAATTTGGGCAAGCGATTCCAACTCGTGTTGCCACGAAGTTGCCGGCGCCGCACTCATCATGTCGAAAGCGTATTCGTCCTTCGTTTCCGACATGTTTCTTTGCCTGCAACAGTCCCGGAGCAAATCCACGCTCGAGAGACTGCCAAGCTAGACGCGTGGGCTTCATCAAATACGTGGATGCAATTGCGTTGGCGAGCCTGAGTGATTACGTGAACCTGACCGACGTCGCGCTTCGGCGCAAACTCGAGCCCGCAGCTGGCTTGTACATCGCGGAGTCCTCCAAAGTGATTTCTCGAGCAATCGCAGCCGGACACAACCCAAAGTCTGTCTTGTGTGGAGCAAAGTTCGCAGACACCATTCTGCAACTCGTGGATTCGTTCGATATCCCCGTTTTTGTGGCACCCGATGAGCTCATCGCCGAGGTGACAGGGTATGAGGTTCATCGGGGCGCCCTGGCCGCGATGGTCAGGCCCAATCTTCCTTCAGTTGATACCGTGTTGCAGGATGCCCGACTCGTCGTCATTCTGGAGAACCTCGTTGATCACACCAATGTTGGCGCAATCTTTCGCGCCGTGGCAGCCATGGGCGCTGACGCCGTTCTGATCAGTCCAGAATGCGCAGACCCGTTCTATCGTCGGAGCATCCGGGTGAGCATGGGCACGGTGCTGCAAGTTCCCTGGACTCGCCTGAGCAACTGGCCCGCGTCCATCGACGATGTGAAGACGGCTGGATTTCACGTGGTGGCCTTTGCTCTTCGCGATGACTCACTTCCACTCCGGGATTTCGCTGCCCAAAATCATGACAAGGTGGCGATCGTGTTCGGAGCAGAAGGGGACGGGCTGGCCTCTCGCACACTGGCGAAAGTAGACACCGTCGTGCAGATTCCCATGCATCACGGGGTCGATTCCTTGAATGTTGCGAGTGCCGCCGCTGTCGCTCTCTATGCCCTGACTTAGGCTTCGACTGTGGCACGACATTCACGGGCGGTTTATCGACGCAGAAGACTCATCGTGTTCACAACGGCGTCCGTTGTTTTCTCCTTGACGACAGGCCTCGTGGCGGTCGGCCTGGCCCCGCTCCCGAGCGCAGCTGTCACCGCGACAACCACCACGGATTTCACAAGTGCACCGGCCGAAATCGCCGTGCCTCCATTTGGTGCCACCGCGGTTCAAGCAGCTGGCTACGGCCTGCTCACCGGAACAAACTTGGATACGGTGGTCCCAATTGCTAGCATCGCAAAAGTTGTCACCGCGCTTGTGGTCCTTGAAGCCCGGCCAATACTCAACGGCGAAGCTGGCGATGACATCACCTTTGACAGCCAGGATGTGCAATGGCTCAATGACAGTGTCGCCAACGCAGAATCCCGCGCCGACGTCATCGAAGGAATGACCCTGAGCGCACGCGACGTCATTAGCGTCATGCTTGTAAAGTCAGCGAACAACTACTCGCGCACGCTCGCCCGATGGGCATTCGGTTCCGAGGAATCCTTCGTTCAAGCAGCCAATGACTGGGCCACTCGCCAAGGCCTTTCCGAAACCGTCATCGCCGACTCCAGCGGACTGAGCCCTGCGACCCAGAGCAGCTTGAGCGACTTATTGCGCATAGGCGAATTGGCGCTCGACAATCCGGTCACAGCCCAAGCGGTGGCGTCAGCCACCATCTCGGTCAACCCGATCGGCGATCTCGAGAACAGTAACGATTTGTTGGGAACGCTCGGCGTCAATGGGATCAAGACGGGAACCACCGACGAAGCGGGCGCGTGCCTGCTCTACTCGGCGAACCTTCCTGTCGGCGATGGTTCGGTGCGCATTATCGGTGTGACGCTGGGCGCACCCGATCACGACTCACTCGACGCTGCCATAACGCAGATGCTTTCGAGCATCCAGCTGGGATTTCACGTGGTCACTCCTGTCCGTCAGGGCGAGGAGCTTGCTATTGCTGAAACCATGTGGAACACAACCTCGTCACTGTCATCGACCGAAACGCTCAGCCGTGTGGTTTGGTCTAGTACTCCCGTCATCGTTTCCCTCCCGTCATCAATCGGGGGAGTTGGTGAAACTGATTCACCGGCCGGATCGTTTCGTGTGCAATTTGGTGATGAGTCCGTTGCCGTAGAGATGGTGAGAATGTCTGACATGACCGATCCGGGACTTCCGTGGCGCGTCGCACATCTGAGCGAAATCTTCTGATTAGCATGACGCTATGTCTTGCATCAGGTTTAACACCCCCGCTCAGGAGCGTCAACTAGAGCAGCTGAAGGCTGACCCGGCGCTCAATTCTGAGGCAGTCGCGGCGTTCCTCTCGCCCGAGGTGACGGACTCCAAAGTTGAACGCCTTCGCAGCATGGCCAACGACAAGGATTACCGCATCCGAGAGAGCGCAGCTCTCCACAAGCACACTCCCGAAGAGTGCGTATGGAAGTTGGCAAAGGATCGCGTTGAGAGCGTTCGCGTGTGCGTTGCGCGCAATGACTCAACTCCCTGCGACGTCTTGCGACTCTTGGCAAAAGACAAGAGCGAAACCGTGCGCTCATGGGTTGCCGTTAACTTCTTCGTGCCGGCGGACGTAATGGAGGAGCTGGCCAGCGACAAGAGCGAAACCGTGCGTAAGTTGGTCGCCTGGAAGTCTGACTTAGCACTGGCCAACGCATAATCGTGGGCCGCATTCATGGCGTTCACGCCGATTAAACAAGAAGCCCCGGTCACGATTGACCGGGGCTTATCTGTGCGCGAGGGGGGACTCGAACCCCCACGCCCGTTACGGGCACTAGCACCTCAAGCTAGCGCGTCTACCATTCCGCCACCCGCGCAGGTGACGATACCTTTGGGGCACCGAGACACGACACTATCACGAAACTTCAGGGCGATTTTTTCTGCAGTATTGGCACGAACGCAGGCGACTACAGTGTGTTGACTGGTGCATTTGATGCCGGCAACTGTTACATCTTCGGGCGAAGCTCGAAAGCGACCGCGTAAGGGAATCACAGATGGGTTGGCTTGACGCCATAATCCTCGGCATCGTCCAAGGCTTGACGGAGTTCATTCCCGTTTCGTCTTCTGCCCACCTCCGCATCGTCGGGGAGCTCCTTCCGGGAGCGAGCGACCCGGGAGCGATCTTTACCGCCGTGACCCAAATCGGAACAGAGACCGCCGTCGTGATCTATTTTTGGTCAGACATCAAGCGAATTGTCTCTCGGTGGTACCGATCTCTTTACTCCGAGAAATCTCAACTGCGTCGGAGCGGTAACCCATCATCTATCGTTCGTCGGTCTGACCCTGAGGCGCGAATGGGCTGGCTCATCATCGTTGGCTCCATTCCGATTGTGATCCTGGGGCTAACATTTCAAGACTCCATCGAGGGTTCGTTGCGCAACCTGTGGCTCGTGGCATCCATGTTGATTGGATTTGGTCTTTTGCTCCTTGTCGCAGACCTCGTGGGGAGCAGAACGAAGACCTTGGCCGAACTCACCGTCGGCAAAGGCATCATCTTTGGCCTCGCTCAGGCTCTGGCCCTCATTCCGGGCGTTTCTCGATCCGGCGGAACGATAACCGCGGGTCTGTTTATGGGATTCACTCGTGAGGCTGCTGCACGGTACTCATTCCTGCTCGCGATTCCAGCAGTTTTCGGTAGTGGTCTTTATGAGTTGTCCAAGGCACTCCGGGAACCGACAAGCACGCCGCTACTCGAAACCGCTGTGGCGACGGCCATTGCCTTCTTCGTTGGTCTCGGCGTCATCGCATTTCTGATGCGCTGGTTGGCCCGTCACGGCTATTGGCCGTTCGTCGTTTATCGCGTGCTTTTGGGACTCGTCGTCATGGGGCTTCTCTCGGCCGGAATCCTGGAGCCCTAGCGCGCACGGCAAACGGAACTAACCTCGTGGATCTGGCGGGCGATTGTCGCGGCCTCGCAAGAACCGCTCGAATTCCTCGGCGATGGAATCACCCGACGCTTCGGGAGAATCAAACATGTCGCGCTGTTGTTCGAGCGTGAGTATGTACGCCGCCATATCCTCGTCATCCGCCGCGAGCCGGTCAACCTGCTCTTGCCACTCCTGAGCATCCGACTCCAGACTGCCGCGCGGAATCACAACACCAATGATGGTCTCGACCTTGTCGAGCAAAGCCAGCGCAGCCTTCGGACACGGACCGTGGTGCACGTAGTGAGGAACTGAACCCCAGACAGAAATGGTGGGAATTCCCGCACGCTCAGCCGCGTCGGCGAGAACGCCGATGATGCCGGTAGGGCCTTCATAAGTTGACCGCTCTGCACCACAGGCGGCGCGAACCTCCGAGTTCTCGCTGCTAACGAATGTCGGGATCGGTCGCGTATGCGGAACATCCGCAAGCATCGCACCAAGCAGGATGACGCCCTCGATGTCGACCGCATGACACATCTCGACAATTTCGCCAACAAAGGTCTGCCAATTTCGTGACGGCTCTACGCCGCTCAACAAATAGATGTGCCCATCTCGGCTCGACAGAGAGGCGCCCGATGGCACGCTTTCTTCTGAGTTGCCAGCCGGGACGAGAGGGCCGTAGAAGGTCGTCGTCGGCCACTGAATTTCACGCGCACCATCCCCGTTAAATGTGGCGACTGGTCGCGAGTACTGATAGTCGTAGAACGTCTCAGAATCCATCACCAGAAGCGGAGTGCTCTCGATGTGCTCCTGCAAAGTCGCCACAGCCGTGCTCGCCGCATCGCCTGCATCGTTCCATCCTTCAAAGGAGACGACCAGCACTCGGCGTCGGAACAAAGATGAATCCGCCATGCGCGCCTCGCTCTCTTCGTTCACTCCACCCGCAGGCACAAACCGACATCGGCTGTGCTATCAGAATAGGCGAGCGTCAGTGCCACACATCGCAATGCGTACACTTGAGAGTCGTGACCGCTTCCTCTCCTCCCCAATTGCGTCCGAGTGCCGTTCTCTGGGACATGGACGGCACCATCCTTGATTCTGAGCCCTACTGGGTTGCAGCCGAAATCGAGCTGGTTGAACGATTCGGTGGAGCATGGACTCACGAAGACGGCTTGACTCTCGTTGGACTCGGACTGGATCATTCTGCTGTCATCTTGCAACGAGCGGGTGTGGATCTCACTGTGGACGAGATTGTCAATTCGCTGACGGATCGCGTGATCTCGTTGCTTGACGATGCCATTCCGTGGCGACCCGGAGCGGTCCCCATGATGCTGGCCATCGCGGAGGCCGGTATTCCACAAGCCCTCGTCACGATGTCTATCGATCGAATGGCTCGTATTGTTGCCCATGCAATTCCGGGAGAACCGTTGAGCGTCATCGTGGCCGGCGACCACGTCACAAACCAGAAACCAGATCCCGAAGCTTACGTGTTGGGTGCCGAACGACTTGGAGTCAACGTTCGCAACTGCCTTGCGTTCGAAGACTCGAACCCAGGAATCCAATCGGCCGTTCGTGCCGGAGCGGTGACAATTGGTTTGCCCAATCTCATCGACATCTCTGAAAGTCCAGCGGACGAGTTATGGGAGTCACTGGCCGAGCGATCGCTACCCGATGTTTTGTCGGCCTTCGCGAGAGCACGGGGAGGCAGTGCGTGACGGCCTCCGATAGTGCTCGCTTCAGGTCGGGGCCATTTCGATGGGGTGACCGGGTTCAGATAACTGGCCCCAAGGGCAAGATGAACACCATCACGCTCGAAAAGGGAAAGGTGTTCCACACGCATCGCGGTGGCATTCCGCACGAAGGCATTGTGGGCGTCCCTGATGGCTCGGTCATTGCTAACGATTCGGGCATCGCTCATCTCGTTCTGCGGCCCCTGCTGACAGACTTCGTTATGGGGATGCCGCGCGGCGCGGCAATCATCTATCCGAAAGATGCTCAGGCCATTCTTGGGCAAGCGGACATTTTTCCCGGTGCGCGCGTGGTCGAAGCCGGGGTCGGCTCGGGAGCGCTGTCGCTGTGGATGCTTCGAGCCATCGGCGAGCGCGGGCATCTATTCAGTTTCGAACGCCGTCAAGAGTTCGCCGACGTTGCCGCTGCGAACGGCATGACGTACTTTGGCTCCGCGCCCGAGAATTGGACGATTACGGTCGGAGACCTTCAAGAATCACTGCCTCAGGTCGTCGACGCCGGAACGGCAGATCGTGTGGTCCTCGACATGCTCGCGCCATGGGAGTGTGTCGACGCCGTCGCCGAAGCTCTCGTGCCGGGGGGAGTGGTGTTGTGTTACGTCGCGACAGTGACCCAGCTTTCGCGCACAGTGGAGGCCTTTCGAGCCAGTGAGCGCTTCACGCATCCCGTCTCCAGCGAAACCATGATTCGGGGCTGGCACGTCGAAGGCCTTGCAGTTCGCCCAGAACATCGGATGATTGGCCACACGGGCTTCCTGATGACGGCTCGTCTGCTCGCGCCGGGGGCGCAGTTGCCGGAACTCAAGAGGCGCGCCTCCAAGACTGATTTTGGCGACGAAGACGTAGAGACATGGACACCCGGCGCCCTTGCGGAGCGACAGGTCAGTGACAAGGTGCTCCGCAAGCGCATCCGTGTCGCTGAAGACAGTGCCCGCCTGTCGGCTGATTCCCACGAACCCAATCAGTAGAATCATCAAACGCCATCACCCGTTCCCATCTTGAATCGAGCTTTCGTGCGCACATTGCTTGCCGTGTCAACCGGCCTAGCCCTCGTCCTGAGTCTTTCCGCCTGTTCGGCACCAACCGGTGAGAACGGAGGGTGCACGAGCACCACCGTCTCAGGCGACGCAACGAAGGCGGTCACCGTCGAGGGTGGCTTCGGAGTAAAGCCGACGGTTTCTTTTGCAACGCCCCTTCGTGCGAATGAAACGCAGCGCGAAGTTCTCGAGACCGGCTCAGGTGCCGTTATCGCGGATGGCGAAACCGTCAACATCAACTTTTCGGCCTACGACGGAACCACGGGCCAGAACCTTGCCGACAGCCCCTATGACAACGCCACGTTCCTCACCATCGTGAACTCCTTGAGCACCGATGCCAGTTCGGGTGCCGCACTTCCGGGAATTGTCAAGGCAATTCAGTGCGCACCGATCGGCTCTCGCATTCTTGCGGTCACCTCGGCCCAAGATGCCTTTGGAGAGGCAGGAAACGCGCAGCTGGGCGTTGCCCCCAACACCTCCCTCGTCATCATCGCGGACGTCGTGTCTGTGTCGGCTACGCGTGCGTGGGGGACGGACCAGCCTGCCCCCGATGGCTTCCCGTCCGTTGTTCTAGATCCGACGACGGGCCAGCCCGGCGTCACGATGCCAAATGCTGCCCCACCCACCGAAACCAAGATTGCAGTTCTCAAGAAGGGCGACGGTGCCGTTGTTCCCGCGGGCGCAGATGTTGAGGTGCAGTATTCCGGCTTTATTTGGCAAACGGGCGAGCAGTTCGACTCCAGTTGGACCAAGGGCACACCCGCGACGTTCAATGTCAATCAAGTAATTCCGGGTTTCCGGGACGCACTTGTCGGTCAGACGGTTGGCTCACAAGTTGCTGTCATCATTCCTCCCGACCAGGGTTACGGAGATAACCCACCCGGTGGTTCTAGCATCACGCCCACGTCGACACTCTTTTTTGTCGTGGATATCTTGGCGATCAAGTAGTGAACGTGGTGTGACGCGCGTGTCACACTGACGACAAGAGAGCACGCAGTGTGCACGTCAACGTGCGGGTCGCGTGCCTTTTTGTCCCCCCTGCGCACCCTAGAATCGTGTCAGAAACTCCCAGATGTTTTCAGGGAGGGACACCCCTCGCCTAACCGGAAAAGAGATGCTCATGGCTGCACGCGTCACGAAAGACGAGCGCATCTTTAGCCTCATTCTTGCCCTTGTTGCGTCTCGAGACGGCCTGACGAAACAGCAAATCCTCTCCACTGTCCACGGTTACGCGACGGACTTCGCGTCCGGCAAGAATCGTGAAGCCCTGGAGCGAAAGTTTGAACGCGATAAGGGCGAAGTCCGCGATATGGGTGTAAATATCGAAATGATCGAGCCCACAGGCGAAGCAGGCACGACACACAATCAGCGTTACTTCATCAGCCATAGTGACTATGACCTTCCCGAATCGATGACGTTGACCCCCAAGGAGATGACTCTGCTTGGTCTGGCCGGCCGCGCGTGGCAGGAGCGAAGCCTGATGGAAGACGCTCGGAATGGTCTGACGAAACTCACCGCACTGGGTGTGGACGCCGACGATTCGCTGGTCGGCGTTTCTCCGCAGATGGCGACGGGTGGTCGAATTCTTGGAATCGTGAGTTCGGCGATTGACTCGAAGAGAGCTCTGCACTTTCAGTACATCAAGCCCGGAGATAACGCGGCCAAATCTCGAATGGCAGCACCCCTGGGTTTGCTCTTTTGGAAAGGGCACTGGTACATGCTCGCGTTTGACTTGCTCGCCGGCGGCGAACGCACATTCTTGCTTGACCGCATTGCGTCGGACCCCAAGGTGGACGAAGAGATTGTGCACGAGCGCGACAATGAAGACTTCGCCGCACGCTTGCAAGTCGAACTGGAGCAACTCGAGAAACTAAATGAAGCGACCATCGAACTTACACCTGGTTCCGATGCGCGATTGAGATTGGCAGTCAAGTACGGTTTCCTCGCCGACACAGCCACAATTTATGTGCAGTATGCAGACGAAGCCTTGCTCGCCGACGAACTGGCCGGCTTCGGCCCTGAAGTTCGCGTGCTCGCGCCACCAAGCCTGATCGACGCGGTCAAGCAGCGTCTGACTACCGTCATCGAGACGCACAAGGCGGTGAAGTAGACATGGCCAAGAAGAATGGGCAGCCTGCAGCAGCGCCGATGAGCGACACCAGCGCAGAAGATGTAGACCTCTTCTCCGACAAGGCGTTTCAAGCGGCGCCCGACGTCGATGAAAGTTCAATTCGTCGGTCGCGTCGCCCCGTGAACCCAGCCAAGGAGGCCGCCGATCGCGTGCGACTCTTGCTGAGCATCCCGCCATATCTCATCAGCAAGGGAGAGGTGCCCCTTTCACGCCTGGCGCGAGACTTCAATATTTCTGTGTCGACGGCGGATGCGCTGATTCGCACATTGGCGGTATCCGGCCTTCCCGGCTCAGACGGCTCCTATATGCCCTACGACCTGTTTGACATCGACTGGGATCTGTTCCTGAAGGAGCGCGTCGTCTTC
This sequence comes from Microbacteriaceae bacterium, assembly GCA_044340895.1. GTDB lineage: Bacteria > Actinomycetota > Actinomycetes > Actinomycetales > Microbacteriaceae > RFQD01. The sequence goes on along the minus strand of JBIISS010000002.1, from coordinate 4,447 downwards.
GTCACGAACGAGGTCGAGCTGCGTCGCGCACCGCGATTGACATCTCGAGAGGCCGCGACGCTCGTCGCCGGACTGCAGTACATCGAGAACATCCCCGGGATCACGGACCGACGTGCCATCAAGGCACTGCGCGAAAAGCTTGCCACGGGCGCCAACGTGTCGTCGGCGAATGCAATCCATATTGAACCGCCTCCTACGCCACCGCTGATTGAAGAAGTCCGTAAGGCCCTGGATACCAAAACACAGCTCGAAATCGTTTATCAGAACGCCGACCAGAAGCGCACGACCCGTTCCATCGAACCGTTGCGCATCGATCTCGTTGCCAGCTCGTGGTACGTGCGTGGCTATTGCCATACGCGCAAAGGCATCATGACTTTCCGAATTGATCGCATCATTGCCGCCACAAACACGCGTCGTAAGCACACAACTCGAGTGCTGGCCGAGGAGCTCGGCGACGAGCTGTTCGACCCGCCGACGTCAGGACTGCACACAGTTGTGCTTGAGATGCCCTCGAATTCCGTGCGACTCATCACGGAGTTTGCTCCGCAACAGCTTGCTGGTGCGCCCGCTGGGTTTGCCCGAGTCAGCGTGACCATTGGGTCGCTGCGGAGTCTTGCTCGCGTTGTGGCATCATTGCCCGGCACCATACGTATCGTAAGTCCGCCTGAAGCGACGCTCACGGTCACCGCGTGGGCAAAAGAGGCGCTGTCCGCTTATCCAGCTAGTCGCAAGCCTTCGAAGTAGCACTTCGCTAGAATGTACATGCGCCTCTAACCCGCAGAGTTCCCGCATTCGCGAAGAAAAGAGATTCTGATGCTTTCAAACCTCAACGGTTGGCACCTGCTCATTGTCATCCTCGTCGTGCTTCTCATTTTTGGCGCTCCAAAACTTCCCGGACTCGCTCGTAGCCTTGGTCAGTCAATGCGTATCTTCCGTCAGGAAGTCAAGGCGATGAAGGACGATGACGACCCCGACGAGGCGACGTCCAGTTCCGCGACGCCAGCAAAGAAGACCACTAACGCGAGCGCAACGAAGTCGTCGCCCGCTAAGGGTGGCAACTCGACGACCAAGTAGTCGTGTCGACTCAATCGCGGCCTTCCCGAGGGCGCACAAAACGAGCTGACCGCGCCGGTCGCAAGAATCGGATGTCTTTCGGAGCACACCTTCTGGAGCTTCGCAAGCGGGTCTACATATCGGCCGCAGCGATTGTCGCAGGCATGGTGGGTGGGTGGTTTCTCTCCGACTTTCTGCTTCAGGCGATTCGACAGCCAATCTTTGACGTTGCAGAGAATCAAGGCCGAATCGCGACGCTCAACTATGACAGCATCACGAGCGCGTTCGATCTGCGTATGCAGATTGCACTCACTATTGGACTGGTGGTCTCTAGCCCTATTTGGCTGTATCAGATTTGGGCATTTTTTGTGCCCGGCATGACGCGACGTGAAGTTCGATACGTTCTGGGCTTTTTCCTGTTTGCCGTTCCACTTTTTCTGTCCGGATGCGCAGCCGGCTGGTTTGTCTTTCCTCACATCGTGGAGCTGATGACGTCATTCGCTCCGCAAGATGATGCGTCTATCATCACGGCCAAGACCTATTTTGATTTCGTTCTGAAACTCACTGTTGTGGTCGGCGTCGCCTTTGTGCTTCCGGTTTTTCTCGTGCTCCTCAACTTTGCCGGTGTCCTGAGCGCGAAAGCCATTCTGAAGGGGTGGCGCATTGCGATCTTGTCGATCACGCTGTTCACGGCAATCGCGACGCCGGCAGCCGACGTGCTCTCGATGTTTCTGCTCGCGATTCCGATGGTGGGTCTCTACTTTCTCGCCGCCGCCATCGCCTCGTTGCACGACGCCCGAAAGGCAAAGAAGCAGGCTGCCACTGGCGTTCCGCGCGCGAGTGACCTAGCCCCCGCAGAGACCACGTTGCCGCCCGCAGAACCGGTGACCTGATGAGTGGGCGCGAGGAGCGACCCTCGCCCGCCGAGAGATATGCGCGCGCCAAATCTCGCAGCGCGCATCCACTTCTTGATGCATTTCAGTCGCATCGCGATTTTGACCTCGACCCGTTTCAGATCGAGGCATGCTCCATTCTCGAGCGAGGGAGAAGCGTGCTCGTGGCAGCTCCCACTGGTGCCGGCAAGACCATCGTTGCCGAATTCGCAGTACACCTCGCAATGGGCAACTCGACCGGCAAACTCTTTTACACAACACCCATGAAGGCGCTCAGCAACCAGAAGTTCAACGAGCTGGTCGACGAATGGGGTGCCGAGAACGTCGGTTTGCTGACCGGCGACACAAACGTCAATGCTGGCGCGCGCATCGTGGTCATGACGACCGAAGTTCTTCGAAACATGCTGTACGCCGACAGCGACCTGCTCACGCATCTCGAATTCGTCGTGATGGACGAAGTCCACTACCTCGCTGATCGTTTTCGCGGCGCCGTCTGGGAAGAAGTCATCATTCACCTTCCTTTGTCGGTACGCATGATTTCACTGAGTGCGACCGTCTCGAATGCGGAGGAGTTCGGTGATTGGCTCATGGCCGTTCGCGGCAATACCGACATCGTGGTGTCGGAAGACCGCCCTGTTCCTCTTGATCAACATGTGCTCATTGGTTCAAAGTTCATCGACTTGTTCGACAGCTCGGGCAAAGCCACGACGCACCGCGTGAATCCGGAACTCACTCAGTTGGCGCATGCTCATTCACGTTCGGCTCACTATCGCTCCGCCGTGGGCCGAAATGGCTCTGGGGGTAGCGGATCGAGCGCCCGACAGCGAGGTCGAGGCAGCTTTCCGAGCGGTGGTCCCCGATTCGACTCCGGCGGCGGATCTCGCATGGACCGGCCCGACGTCATCGAGATGCTCGATGACAAGAACCTGCTCCCGGCAATCTTTTTTGTCTTTAGCCGAAATGGTTGTGACCAGGCGGTATCTCAGGTTGTGCGCTCGGGCATCCGACTGACCGATGCTGAGGAACGCGAGGAGATTCGAGCCATCGTGGACGAGCGATGCCGGACGTTGCTCGACGAAGATCTCGCTGTTCTGGGCTACTGGCAATGGCTGGAGGGACTAGAGCGAGGGGTTGCCGCACACCATGCCGGATTGCTGCCGGCGTTCAAAGAGGTTGTGGAGGAGCTTTTCCAACGCAAGCTCGTGAAGGCTGTTTTTGCCACGGAAACACTCGCGCTGGGCATAAACATGCCCGCCCGCTCAGTCGTGCTCGAAAAACTCGACAAGTTCAACGGCGAGGCGAGGGTGCCCTTGACGCCGGGGGAGTACACACAACTCACCGGGCGAGCGGGTCGACGAGGGATCGATGTCGAGGGTCACGCCGTCATCCAGTGGTCCGGAGGGCTCGATCCCCAGACTGTTGCGAATCTAGCGAGTCGTCGCACCTACCCGCTCAACTCAAGTTTTCGTCCGACGTACAACATGGCTGTAAACCTCATTACACAATTCGGTCGCGTTCGCACGCGCGAGATTCTCGAGTCTTCCTTTGCTCAATTCCAGGCGGACCGTGCGGTGGTCGACCTGGCACGCAAGGTAGCGCAGCAGGAAGATTCGTTGTCGGGCATGGCAAAGCCGATGTCGTGTCACCTCGGGGACTTCGCCCAATATGCACAAATTCGGCACGATCTCACTCAACTGGAGAAGTCAGGTAAGGGAAACGAGTCACAATCACGTGCGGCTCGCGACAAGCGAAACCAAGAACTTGCTCGACTGCGACAGCGTTTGAGGTCACATCCAAGCCATGCGTGTCCAGATCGGGAGAACCACGCGCGTTGGGGGGAGCGCTGGTGGAAACTGCGGCGTCAAACAGACCAGCTCATCGCTCAGATTGAATCGCGCACCGGAGCAGTTGCACGAATTTTCGATCGTGTGTGCGATGTCTTGAGCGATACGGGTTATCTCGAGCGTGATCCGCAGGGCAGAGACCTCGCCGTCACCCCGATTGGTGATCAGCTTGCGCGCATCTACGGTGAGCGGGATCTTCTCGTGGCCGAGTGTCTTCGCCGCGAAGCCTGGATGGGAATTGACCCGGCTGGGCTGGCCGCACTCGCGTGCGCGATTGTTTTTGAGCCGCGACGGGAGGAAGGCAACATCAACGAGCGTCGGCTTCCGCGCGGTGTTTTTCGGTCAGCACTTGAAACAACGACCACGATTTGGGCTGAACTCGACGATCTTGAACATCACCATCGACTTCCGGGTACGTCACCACTCGCCACGGGACTTTGTCAGGCCATGCATCGCTGGGCCAGTGGCGGACGACTCGATGACGTCCTCTTTGATGCAGATATGCCCGCCGGAGACTTTGTACGCTGGTCAAAGCAGACGATCGACTTGCTCGATCAGCTCGTCGGCGTGAGCGACGTGGCGCTGGCAAAAACGGCACGGCAGGCACTTGACCTGGTTCGACGGGGCATTGTCGCTTATTCAACGGTGGGACTCGCA
>JBIISS010000062.1:0-5938 GCA_044340895.1 Microbacteriaceae bacterium | reverse complement strand
CCCAGATACGCCCAAGAACTACCAGATTTCACAGTACGACGAACCGATTGCGTTTGAAGGCGAAGTAGAGATTGAGCTCGCCGATGGTCGGTCGTTCACGATACCCATCGAGCGTGCACACATGGAAGAAGACGCCGGAAAGCTCACGCACGTGGGCGGCTCGACCGGGCGCATCCAGGGCGCTGATTACTCACTCGTCGATTACAACCGCGCCGGCGTGCCTCTCGTTGAGATTGTGACCAAGCCGATTTTTGGTGCGGCGGCGGATGCCCCAGAACTCGCCAAGGCGTATGTCGCAACGATTCGCGACATCGTCGTGGCACTGGGCATCTCGGATGCCCGAATGGAGCGTGGCAACCTGCGTTGCGACGCCAACGTGTCGCTACGCCCGCACGGCCAAGAAAAGCTCGGCACACGCACCGAAACAAAGAATGTCAACTCGTTGCGTAGCGTCGAGCGCGCGGTTCGATATGAGATTCAGCGTCAGGCGGCGATTCTCGCCGACGGCGGAACGATCACTCAAGAGACGCGTCACTGGCACGAAGACACGGGCACGACATCACCCGGTCGCCCGAAGTCAGATGCCGATGACTACCGCTACTTTCCGGAGCCCGACCTGCTCCCGGTCGTTCCGGCACCCGAACTGATTGAAGAACTTCGTGCGGCGTTGCCTGAGAAGCCGGCCGAGCGTCGCCGTCGCCTCAAGGCTGACTGGGGATTCAGCGACCTTGAATTCCAGGATGTCGTCAACTCCGGCCTCCTCGTCGAAATCACCGAGACGGTGGCTGCCGGTGCCGCACCGCAGTCGGCGCGAAAGTGGTGGACCGGTGAGGTCGCACGTCTGGCCAACATCAAGAACGTCGAGCCGGCCGAACTGGTCACGGCAGCGCAAATCGCCGAGCTCCAGCAGCTCGTCGACGAGGGCGCATTGAACGACCGTCTTGCCCGACAGGTGCTCGAGTTTGTGATCGCCGGTGAAGGTTCGCCTCGCGACATCGTGGCGACGAAGGGTCTCGCGGTTGTCTCCGATGACGGCGCACTGATCGCCGCAATCGACGAAGCTCTCTTGGCCCAGCCTGACGTTCTCGAGAAAATTCGCGACGGAAAAGTCCAGGCCGCGGGTGCCGTCATCGGTGCCGTCATGAAGGCGATGGGTGGCACGGCCGACGCGGGTCGCGTGCGTGAGCTCGTGCTCGAGCGCGCAACGCAGGTTTAGCGCCCACGCCTATCGTGCCGATTTGGATCGCTCAGCGCCTCGCAGGCAACGAGAAAATCGTGCGATAGGCTGACGCTAAGTTCGATTTCCTCGGGAGAAACCCAATGCTCAACATCATCGCTTTTCTTGTCGCCGGTGCATTCTTCTATGGAGGCTTCTACCTGTTTGGCCTCGCTTTTCAGGTGCCCGAGTCGCAGGCCGCATGGGTGTTCTTTGCTGGCATCATCGTGAACTTGATCGCGTTGGTCATCCCAATCAACATTCTCAGCCGCCGCAACTAAGCGACACGGCATGACCTCGCCTTCAGCGGGGAACCCGCAAGAGCACAGCGGTTCGTCATCGGCACCCGTGATTTTGCACGTGGACATGGACGCCTTTTTTGCTTCCGTCGAACTTCTAGACCGGCCGGATGCGCGCGGCAAGCCCGCGGTTGTTGCGCACGATTCAGCGCGCTCGGTGGTCACGAGCGCAACGTACGAAGCTCGTGCGTTGGGCATCCGTAGCGCAATGTCACTCACCATGGCCCGACGCCTCTGCCCGCACGTGATTGTGCTCGAGCCGCACTTTGCGAAGTACCAGCACTACTCGCGCCTGGTCATGGAAATCTTTCGTTCGTTTACGCCCTGGGTTGAACCGCTCAGCATCGACGAGGCTTTTCTCGATGTGAGTGGTGCACGTCGCGCAATCGGCGATGGTGCGTTCATCGCATCCGAGATTCGTCGACGCGTTCTCGACGAAACAGGGCTTACCTGCTCGGTGGGAATCGCCACCACGAAGTTCATCGCCAAGCTCGCCTCGCAGTCGTGCAAACCCGACGGCATGCTCGAAATCGAAGCCGACCGCGTGCTCGAGTTTCTTCACCCGCTGCCCATTCGCGCGCTCTGGGGTGTTGGGCCGCAAACCGCCAAGGTGCTCGAGCGCCGAGGAATCCGCACGGTGGCCGACATCGCGGAGACTCCGCAACAGTCGCTGGTTTCGGCCCTGGGCGACGGAGTTGGTCGTCACTTGCACGAGCTCGCCAACGGTCGCGATGACCGACCAGTCTTGGCGCGGGCGCGAGAGAAGAGCATCAGTCGAGCGCACACCTTCGATTCTGATGTCAACGACCTGAACACAATCCGCGCACTCATGCTGAGCCAAAGCGACCGCGTTGCGCGTTCGTTGCGCGAAGCGGGCCTCGACGCGCGCACGATTTCGATTGGTGTCACCTTCGCCAATTTTCAGAGCGTCTCGCGATCCACAACTCTGCAGCAACCCACCCAGACCGGCCGAGAAATTCTGAACGTCGCACTCGAGTTGTTTTCGGAGTTCGATCCGCGCGACGTAGGGGTTCGCTTGCTCAGCGTTCGTGCATCCAATCTCATCGATTCGGGCTCAGCGCCGGTCGGCTTATGGAGCGACGGCGACGAGGCATGGGCCGACGTCGAGAACGCCATTGACGACGTCTCGGCAAAATTCGGAGATGACGCCGTCAGGCCAGCGTCGCTGATCAAGCGAAATGACCTGTCGGCCCGCATCGGGGAGTCAAGTGAATAGTGTGCCCAGCGCACCGAGGCGAGTAGAGTCGAGGCAACACGGGAGTCCGGCATCACCGGGCTGAGAGGAGCACATCGGGTGCTCGACCGTCGAACCTGATCTGGGTCATGCCAGCGTTAGGGAGTAGACCTCTTGAACACCCCGTGCCCATCACGAAGGGCGCGCCAAATGAACGCACAACATAAGAAATCTGCCGGAACCGATTCAGCGGGGCGATCGGGTGTCCGACCTCGTTATCGCTGGCGCGTCGTTGACATCGTCACCGCGGCAATACTCGCCGTCGTCGTTGGCGTCGTGTTTTGGGCCTGGGGTCTCGCGTGGGCACCGCTCTCGGTTCTGCTGGGAGTGCTCCCCGGATTCGTCGGCGTACTCAACGGACCGTGGCTAATTGCAGGCGTGTTGGGCGCACTGATTATTCGCAAGCCCGGCGCCGCATTCTTCACCGAACTCCTCGCCGCTCTGGTCAGCGCACTCCTCGGCAGTCAGTGGGGATTCACCGCGCTCATTTCCGGGGCGCTCCAAGGACTCGGAGCCGAGATCATCTTCGCCATCTTCGCCTACAGTCAGTGGCGTTTGTGGGTTGCGGTGCTCGCGGGCATCGGCTCGTCTATCGCACTCGCCGTCAACGACCTGGTTGTGTTCTACCCGGGTGCGGATTCGCTCTTTCAAACGATCTACCTGTTGACCAGCATGCTCTCGGGCGCCGTTATCGCAGGTCTAGGATCATGGGCAATCGTGCAGGGTCTTTCGCGCGCCGGCGCACTCCGGGCTTTCCGTCGCTAACGTGACCGCGTCGGTTGTCGTCAAAAACTGGCGATGGATGCACGACGACGGCACGTTCGCCACGGCTCCACTGTCGTTCGCGCTCAAGCCGGGCGAACGAGTGATATTGCGGGGTCGCTCAGGAGCGGGCAAGTCAACCCTTCTTGCCGCGCTCGCCGGAGTTGCCGGGCAGTCGGGTCAGCAGTCGGGCGAGCTTCTCGTCAACGGTCGCAACCCTCAAGACGCACGAGACCAGATTGGCTTGGTTCTTCAAGACCCGTATTCCCAAGCCGTCATGGAGCGCATCGGTGACGACGTCGCGTTCGGCCTAGAAAACATCGGTGTGCCACCCGGCGAAATGAATGCGCGAATCGGTGACGCACTTGCGGGCGTTGGCTTGCACTTGTTATTCGATCACCCCACCGATGCACTCTCGGGTGGTGAGCGTCAACGCCTTGCCCTAGCGGGAGTGCTCGCGCTGCGCCCGACTCTGCTGTTGCTCGATGAACCAACGGCCAACCTAGATCCGAAGGGGGCGCTCCTCATCTGTGACGCGGTGGCGCACATGGCGCGAGAGCACAACATGACGCTGATCGTTGTTGACCACAACCCAGAACTCTGGCAGGGCATCGTCACGCGAGAACTCCTTCTTGATGAGCGGGGGATCACCGAGTCTCCGCTGACCGTGACAGCGACTTCGGGTCAAGCGCCTGGCCATGCGCGCACACCTAATGCGCCCAAGTCGACCGAAGCCAAGCCGATCGAAGCCAAGCCAACACCGCTACTTTGGGCTCGAAGCCTCGCCGTTGGGTATCCCAACGCGCGCGCCGCCCAAGTCGACCTCGATATCGATGTGGCTGCCGGAGAAATCTTGGCTGTCACCGGCGCCAACGGTGTCGGAAAATCCGCGCTCGCCCTCACACTGGGTGGGCTTATTCCGCCCATGGCCGGAGAAGTGAGCGTGGCTGCACCCGCACCCAACGGGCCACCGCATAAATGGTCGTCGCGTGAGCTCGCCCGACACATCGGCAGCGTTTTTCAGGCACCTGAGCATCAGTTCATCGGATCAACTGTGCGAAAAGACGTTGGGTTTGGTTTGCGTAATCGTTCTCACCGAGCGCAGTTGAGCGCTCAGGTTGACGCCACGCTCACAGAGTTCAACCTCGCGGCGCAACACGAGCAAAACCCGTTCACTCTGTCGGGAGGCGAAAAGCGCCGGCTTTCCATCGCGGATGCGGTGGTCCTGCGTCCGCGCATCCTCATCTTTGACGAACCCACCTTTGGGCAAGACGATGTGACTCGCCACGACCTGGTGACAAGTTTTCGGCGGTTGCGTGACGCGGGCCACGCCATTGTTGTTGTGACGCACGACGAACGGTTCGTCACCGAAGTCGCGGACCGTCAGCTGGTGTTGACCGCATGAATCCGCTGAGCAAACTTCTCTTCGTGATCATTGTCGGCACGCCACTCTTGCTCACTCTCGATTGGGTTTCGGCCTCGCTCACGCTGGTGCTCGAGGCAAGCGTTCTGCCGTTCTTGCTTCGCGGAACGGCAGCGCCGCGTCGTCAAATCATGCCGGGTCGTCGAATCGTGCTGGGCCTGATGGTCGTCGGCGTCGGCGCCGTCATGAGCGGCTTCGTGACGTTGCTCTACGCGAGCGCGGCAGGTCGTGTGTGGTTCGAGTTTGGACCGGCAACCATCAGCGACAACAGCATCGAACTCGCAGTCGCCACGACTATTCGAATTGCCGCACTGTGTGTGCCGGCGGTCGTACTGTTCGGCACGACCGACATCACGGACTTCGCGGATGCCCTCGCGCAACACGCCCGAGCCCCCGAGCGATTCGTCGTTGGCGCACTGGCCGGTATGCGAACGCTCCAACTCGCATCAGCCGATCTTGCCTTCGTGCGCCGGGCTCGACGGGCACGCGGGGTTTCCGCCGGAGGAATTCGAGTTGTGATGCCACTCCTCGTGTTGAGTCTGCGCCGCGCCGAAACGCTGTCGCTTGCGATGGAGGCGCGGGGCTTTGACTCGGGTCAGGTGCGCACGCACTACCGGACCTCGGTCTTCACCGACCGTGACAGGTTCTCGCTCGTTCTCGCTGGAGTCATCGCCGTCGTGTCAACCGGAGTTTCGATTGCGATAGGAGCGTGGAGTTTTGTCATCAACTGACCCGGTCGCTGCGCCAGAGCAGCCACAGTTCTCGCCGTCTGTTGTCGAACTCGCCACGCGAATTCGCAACCTCGGCGTCGGCTCGCTCGTGCTCATCGACGGCGCGAGTGGCACGGGCAAGACGACGCTCGCGAGCGAAATCGAGCGCGAGCTATCCGTTGCCGACGCGCCACTCGTGATTCACATGGATGACCTCTACCCGGGGTGGGATGGGCTCGCGCAGGGAATCCAGAACCTGCACGACTGGATTCT
>JBIISS010000061.1:0-5998 GCA_044340895.1 Microbacteriaceae bacterium | reverse complement strand
GGGCGTCTTCGACCGTTCGCCATTGGTGCGGGATCAGTGTGTAGGGAATCGCCGGGGTGCCGTAGGACGGCATCCATCGAGCGGCCAACTGGGTGGGCACGTCGGCGCCCCAGTAGCCGACGGAGTTGTCGAATGTCGGCCACATTGGTTGCCGCATCCCGGCACCGTAGTCGTGTCGGATTGCCTCGAGTGTGTCACCCGGATCCTTTGGGCGTAGTCCCCCAATCGATGGCGAGAAAACGTTCTCCACGGTGTAGGCGGATTGGTTGTCAATCTCGGTTTCGACCACGATGGCCGCACCATCCACCCGCCATGACTGGGTGACCGCGATGTCGAGGGGCTCGCCGTCGTCGCCAATCACGGACGACCAGACGAACATGACGCGATCGGCGCCTGCGGACACAGATGGCGCGGCCTGAGCTGTTCCGTGCACCATGCGGGAGCCGCTACCGGGAGCCGGAACCAGCAATGCGAACGACATGCCAAGCGCGGTGCGCGCAACCACCGGCCACGCGCCATCGATCACCTCGAGTCGGACCAAAGCCCCCGTGCGCTCATCCCATTCCAGCTCGAGGCTAGCGGAGACCAAAGAGAGAGGCATGGAAGGATCCCATCGTGGTGGCGTGACAGGCAGGCCATCATGGCTCGCCTCGCTAAATCATAGTGACTGGTAAGACAGCTATTACCATTTCTTATTCGATGCCCTAGCGAGGCGGTCGGAAAATCGCCCGCAGTTTTCGGTATGGCTTTGCGAAGCGCCACAACCGACTGTTGAGGAGTGCGTCCCTCTCCAGCACCGCGTTGTTTCGCTCGACAGTGATTTCGTGCAGTGCTGTGGCAACTCGAGTCAGCTCTGCCCTTAGGGCATCTCGATCCGCACGAAGGGCATCGCTCTCCGTTCGCAACTCCGCAATCGTGTTTCGATTGACCCCCCGGCTCTCTTCACTCGTCAGGGCAACTTGAAGCAGAAGTCGGCCGAGTGACCAAGGCGAGATGGCAAGCGACGCGTGGCGCGTGATGGCTTCGGTGAGGTAACCCCTGAGTGCGCTCCCACGAGCGGGCTGAGAGAACAGCAGTCGAAAATGGGTGTCGGCCTGAGCAACCAAACGTTCCGGCAAAGACGCATCTTGATTCAACGTTGTGATGTTGCGCGCTAATTCATCGATGTCGCCAGGCTCATACGACAAACCCGTTTCGCCCGGGACCATGTACTCGACAATTCCACCAGACGCAGCGTAAATGACGGGCCTTCCGGCGGCGGTTGCTTCGAAAGGGATTCTCCCAAATGCCTCTGCCCGAGACGTCACCGCAACAATGTCCAGCGCGCCATAGATTTCGGCGCGGTTCGCCATGTGAGGCACGAATTCAATCCGGTCAGAAACATCGAGCTCTTTGGCTAGAGAGCGCAGGCGTTTGCGGTCAGCAACGGATCCAGCTCCGAAGAACTTCAGGCGAATTGTTGTTTCGCGCAGACTCGGTCTCGCGATTGCCCGGATGAGGTCGGCGTGCCCCTTGCCAACTTGGAGGCTCGCAACGATGCCGAGGGCGAAACGCCCGTTGGTCGAATGCACTTGGGATTGAACTCCACGAGAAGTCGCGCTTCTGACGACGCATCGATCACTTTTTCGAGCCCTCGAAGTGCCGCCAATTCGAAACCCTCCACGTCGAGCTTGATGAGCAATCGACGGCCGCTGGCGAGGGAGAGATCGTCACCGGTGACGGAATCGACTTCGACGACCCTCACTGTTGGCGAATTAGGATGCCCACCTCGCCCCGAATTGTCGGACGCTTCGGTCAGCTGAAATCGAATCGGGTCATGGTTATCCGAGAAGGCAGCAGCAAGAACCTCTATGTGCTCGCGTGAGTTAATGCGCGCATTCTCTCGCAAGACGTCGGCATTTTCAGGTGACCCTTCGACGGCGATAATGCGTGCCGAAGAGTTGGCGCTCGCTGCCACTAGCGAGTAGTAGCCAACATGTGCTCCGATGTCGACGATGTCCTCTGCCCACGAACTAGAAAGCCGAAAGAGCGTGGTACTGAAGGGTTCATAACCACGCGCCGTATACAGCGGAGCGTGTCGCGCGGGTGCGTTGAGAACAAAGTCGCACCCAAGCGGCTGAACTACGGCGAGCTCCTCCATAGCTCTAAACATAACAGCACGGATTTCCCGTCACATTGTGGTGGCCGAGTGCCACCACCGGAGCATCAACTGGGTCAGTGCACCTGGGTCGGCGCACCGGTCATCCGATGTCACACTCTTTCCGAGACAGAATCATCCAACTGTTCGTTGATGCATTCACTCACTGCCCCAGAAAATGCCATGATTTACCGGGGGCATTTGATGAGTCGCCGCAGTCGCAAATGAAAACGTTGAATCGAATGGAGAGCCCAACATGGTGAGGCCCCGTCTCGATTCTCCTCCTCCGGGTTCTGCAGAACTCAACGAGGAGTTTTGGTTTCGCGTCTGCGGAACGCCAAACCCGACGACGCGAGAGAGATTCCTGTACCTCACAATCGAGGAGTTCGGACGCCTGGGCCCTGGACGATTCAGTCACGTAGAAGTTGTGCAAAAACTGGGTTACACGATGGCGATGATCAATCACTATTTCGGTTCGCGCGGGGGCCTTATCTCCGAAGCCGCTGCCGTCGTCTACGACACGTATGTCGAAGCTGTGAGGCGAGGAATCGTTGAAGCCAACCCTACGCCCACTGATCGACTGCGGGGCTGGATGAACGCTCAGATTCAGTTTGCGTTCGAGCGACCGGGCTGGGCTGTGGTTCACAACTATCCCGACCTCGTTCTTGAGGACCCTGTCGAGTTTGAGTCAGAGTACCGAGCTCGAATGACTCAAGGATTTGAGGTGAACCTTGGTCGCCTCGCGCAGCTCATTCTCGACATCAAGTCCGGCACCGTTACACGACCGGAGGTAACCCCAGAGAACTTCGATCGCTCCGGCTACATGGCAAACCACGAACTCGTCGAGCTCACAGCGAGTGTGGCCATGTCGACTTTGGGGGCTGGCGTTTGGGGAGCCGGTTCGCACGCTCCGTCCCGAGCGACAAAGGAAGCTGTTGCACTTCGCGATCACGTTATTGAGAAACACCTTGAGACAGTCATTCGCGCAATCACGACTTCGACCGTCGGTGCCTAACGCGCATTGCTCGCAGGGTTGACCAATAGGCCCTTAACCGGAACACTAGGGCGCAGTTAGAAATCTTCACGCTCCCCAAACGGGACGTGGAACTTTTTGCAATGACGTGCCCCCGCTCCCAATGATGAGAGAGAACTGATGCCTGAATCTCCAATGCCTGTAAAGGCGACACTGAAACGAAACCTGGGAATGTGGGCCATCGTCGCCCTCGGCCTCGGGTACATGACCCCGACTGTTGTCTTCGACACGTTCGGATACGTTGCCGAAGAAACGAGCAACCTCGTTCCGCTGGCATACCTCGCCGCGTTGATCGTGATGGTCTTCACCGCGATCAGCTACGGTCGCATGTCGGGGCAGTTCCCGAATGCAGGTTCGGCGTATACCTACGCCAAGGAATCGATGCACCCCAACCTCGGCTTCATGGTCGGTTGGACATCGATGATGGACTACATCCTGTTGCCATTGGTGAACATCGTCATCGTACGCGCGTACATGGAGGCGTTCTTCCCCGACGTTCCGGGCTTCATTTGGGTTGTCATCTTCACCGTGGTCTGCACGGCCATCATCTACCTGACGATGCGTGGCACCTCGAGTGTCAACACCATCCTTTTGGTTATCGCACTCGTCGCCATGGTTGTGTTCGTCGTCATGACGGCAGCACAGCTCATGCAGGGTGAGGGTGAAGGCACCCTCGTGACGGCCGCGCCGTTCTTCAACGACAACGTCGACATCGCGCTCATTCTGACCGGCGCGACAATCGTCTGCTTCTCGTTCATTGGATTCGATGCAGTCACGATGTACGTCGAAGAAGCGCGCACACCGAAGGTTGTGCCTCGCGCAATCATGCTCACGGTGCTCATCGGTGGTGCAATCTTCATCATCACCGCCTACTTCACGCAGGCTCGTTTCCCTGACTACATGGCGTTCGACCCGAACGGTGACCGCCAGTACCTCGATGACTCGACGCTGCCGATCATTGGTGAGCTCGTCGGCGGTCAGACGATGAAGGTCGTTCTGACGGCTGCCGGCTTCGCTGCAACGATTGCGTCGCTCCTCGCGTCGCAAGCTTCAGTCGCTCGTATGTTGCTCGTCATGGGTCGCAACAACGTGCTTCCAAGGAAGCTGTTCGGCTACATCAACCCGAAGACGAGCACGCCGACCTTCAACATCATCCTGGCCGGTCTCGTGTGCCTCCTCGGCGCTTCGTTCAGCCTCGACATCATCGTTCAGTTCATCAGCTTCGGTGCGCTGATCGCGTTCACGTTCGTGAACCTGTCGGTGTTTGCCTGGTTCGCTGTTCGCCAGGGTCGCTGGCGTTCGCCGGGTGACTTCCTGAAGTTCGTGGTTCTGCCGCTGCTTGGTGTCGCGTCGACCGCGATCCTCTGGGTCAACTTGGAAGACACGGCAATCATTGGTGGGCTGATCTGGGCTGCCATCGGACTTGTCTACCTGATCTTCATTACGCGCTTCTTCCGCCGTAAGGTTGCAGGCTTCGACGAGGCTCAGCCGGTAACGGGTCACAACAAGGTTGTGAGCTAGCACCGAGATACAACGAATAAGCGGGTGGGATGCGCAACGCATCCCACCCGCTGTCGTTAACCCGCAGACGTTGCGGGTTTTGGCTTGCTTCGTTTCGCGATCGTCAGAACCGTGACAAGCCCGCCGACCGAGATGATCCCAAGTAGCGCGCCGATGACTGCACTCGAAAGATCAAGCGATAGCGAGAGCTGCCGCACGTTGAGAAAGACAATGAAAAAGCCGACGACCAGCCCGAGTATTTGCTGAGGCACTTTCGTCACAATCCAGGCGGCCACCGGCGCTGCCAGAACCCCACCGATGATGAGGGCGATGACCGCGTCCCACGGGATCGCGCTTGCTCCGAGGCCGAGGAGAAAACCGATGCTCGCGCTGAGCGCCACGGCGAACTCCGCCGCGTTCGTCGTGCCCACTGCTTTGCGCGGTTGCAAGACGCTGGACACGGTCAATGAGGTCGTGACCACGGGCCCCCAACCTCCACCGCCCGTGGCGTCAACGAATCCACCCACGAGCCCGAGCGGAACCAGCCATCTCTTGCGACCATCCCGCGCCGGCATCTGCTTACGCGCCTTAATGAACCTCGCGATGATCACAACGCCGAGCACGAGCAAAATTGCGGATGTCCACGGCCGAGCCGCACTGAGGTCCAGGTTGCTCAAGAGCATCGCGCCGATAAACGCACCGATGGATCCAGGGATGGCGATTTTCGCGAGCGTTGGCCAGTGCACGTTCCCGAACTTGATGTGCGAGACGCCAGAGACAGCTGCCGTCGCCACCTCGGCCAAGTGAACAATTGCCGAGGCGGCAGCCGGGCTATAGGCGAGAAGCAGGAGCAGGCTGGTCGCCGAAACTCCGAAGGCCATGCCCATAGAACCGTCGATGAGCTGAGCCAGGAAGCCGGCAACAGACACAAGCAAAAGAATCCACACGCGGCAATACTACATATTTACTACCGTTTATGCGATAAATATGTCTTGATTAATCGAGCAGATGCCTCACGAGACTTCAGGCTTCCTTTGGAAGAAGGTCGCGGAGTGTGGTTGTCTCCAAAAGCTTGCGCTCGGCGGCTCGAAGCTCAAGCCAGACGTTGCCTAAGTTGACTGAAGAACCCGAGTATTCGAGATTCTCTGGTCGAACCCCGCCCACCTGAGTCAACGGACCATCGACTGCCCGTATGACGTCGGCGAGTGTGATCGAACTTGGGTCCTTGGCAAGGCGGTATCCCCCGTCCGGGCCACGAGATGCGGTTACCAAGCCTGCGCGACGAAGTTCATTCAGAATCGTGGCCAGATATCGCGGAGGAATACCTT
>JBIISS010000060.1:0-6076 GCA_044340895.1 Microbacteriaceae bacterium | reverse complement strand
ACAAGCCCGCGACTGGTCTCACCCGATGGTGAAACCATCAGCATCTTCAGCGCGATCCGACAGGGTGACGTGCTGTTGCACCACCCCTACGAGTCGTTTTCGACGAGCGTGCAAGCCTTCTTGGAGCAAGCGGCCGCGGACCCTCGCGTGCTCGCAATCAAGCAGACGCTCTATCGAACCTCGGGCGACAGTCCCATCGTTCAAGCGCTGATTGCCGCCGCCGAGTCGGGCAAGCAGGTGCTTGCCCTCGTCGAGATCAAGGCGCGATTTGACGAGCAGGCAAACATCGGCTGGGCACGCAAACTCGAGAAGGCCGGCGTGCACGTCGTGTATGGCATGGTGGGGTTGAAGACGCACTGCAAACTTGCACTTGTGATTCGCCAAGAGGACAACGGGCTCAAGCACTACACGCACATTGGCACGGGAAACTACAACCCGAAGACCAGCCGCATATATGAAGACTTCGGGCTGCTGACGTCCAACTTGCAGGTGGGCAAAGATGTCACGCGACTGTTCAATGAACTCTCCGGATACGCGATCGAGAAGAAGTTCAAGCGACTCCTCGTCGCACCGTTGCACCTTCGCAAAGGCCTGCTCGCCCACATCGACAACGAGCGCGAGAATGCCGAGTCGGGCAAGCCGAGTGGAATACGGATCAAGGTCAACTCGATGGTCGACGAGCAAATCATTGACGCGCTGTACCGGGCGAGCAACGCCGGCGTGCCCATTGAGGTGTGGGTGCGCGGCATTTGCGCGCTCAAACCTGGCATCGCCGGCCTGAGCGAGAACATCCGCGTTCGGTCGGTTCTCGGGCGTTACCTGGAGCACTCTCGAATGTTCTTGTTCGCAAACGATGACGACCCACTCGCGTTCATTGGCAGTGCCGACATGATGCACCGAAACCTCGATCGCCGCGTTGAAGCACTCGTGCGTCTGACCGAGCCGGCGCACATCGACTACCTGCACGCGCACTTCGACCGAGGCATGAGCGACGAGTCCTCGTCGTGGCACCTGGCCTCAGACGGTTCGTGGACGCGCCACACGACCAACGGTGCGGATCACCTGATTGACGTGCAAGATGCGACTATGGTGACGCTGAGTCAACGCCGACGAGGAGGTGCCCCACGATGAACCCAGATGCCGTTCTCGCTGCCGGCGCCGTGTGTTGGCGAAAGATTGACGGTCAAATTCACGTTCTCGTGATTCACCGTGAAGATCGGCGCGACATCTCGTTGCCGAAGGGCAAGCTCGACAAGGGTGAGTCGTTCCCCCAAACTGCCGTTCGAGAAATCAAAGAAGAGACCGGACTCTCGGTGTCACTCGGGCTTCCACTGGGTGTGACTCACTACACAATGCCGAGCGGCAAACCAAAAGAGGTGCACTACTGGGCGGCGCACGTCACGGCAAAGGCAATCGCCAAGTCGACGTTCAAGCCAAATAGTGAAGTTGCTGCCCTCGAGTGGCTCCCCATTGATAAAGCGCGTCGCGAGCTGCACTACGACGCCGACCGCGAGATTCTCGACTTGTTCACGTCGTACGTGACTCAGGGCGTGACCGAAACCTTTGCCGTGATCTTGCTTCGCCACGCCAAGGCGCAAGATCCGTCCAAGTTCGACGGACCGGACCGTGACCGGCCCCTTACGGGTCGTGGCGAAAAGCAAGCTGCGCAAATAGCTTCCGCCCTCGCCGCGTTTGGGCCGAAGAAACTTGTTTCCAGCGTCAGCCTGCGCTGTCAGCAGACAATCGCCCCGCTGGCGGAACTGCTTGACAAGGATGTTCGTTTCGTCGACGAAATCAGTCAGCACGCGTTCGTGGATGACCACCCGGCCGTTCGCGCAATCGTGGGCAAGCGCGTCCGTCGTGGCAAAACCAGCGTGCTGTGCAGTCACGGGCCCGTGATTCCAGAGCTGCTGCGAGAACTTGCGCTAGCTACGGGAACCGCGCTCGTGACCGACCACAGTCGTGCGGCCAACCTTGACACCGCCTCTTTTTCGGTCTTCCACCTGAATGCGAAACACCCGTCAGCGGGAATCGTCGCCGTGGAAACCCACGACTCATTGATCTAGTTCTCGACGAATCGATTTCTGATTCGCGAAAGCGACAGTGTGGTGCCTAACCGAATCGGCCCGAGATGTAGTCTTCGGTGCGCTGATCCCGGGGGTCCTCAAAAATTTGAGTTGTGCGTCCGTATTCGACAAGAACGCCCGTTCTGTTTCCTGTTGTCTCATCGGCACGAGCGGTGAAGAACGCGGTTCGATCGGCAACTCGTGCAGCTTGTTGCATGTTGTGCGTCACGATGATAATCGTGTAGTCCTTGCGAAGTTCGTGCATCAGATCCTCGATTCGCATGGTCGCAATCGGGTCCAGGGCCGAACACGGCTCATCCATCAAGATTACGTCTGGCTTGATCGCAATCGTGCGCGCAATACACAAGCGCTGCTGTTGACCCCCCGAGAGGCCATACGCCGACTGCTTGAGTTTGTCCTTTACCTCGTCCCAGAGTGCAGCCCGGGTGAGGGCCTCTTCAACGAGGTCGTCCATGCTCGAGACCTTCATGCCCGTTACTCGTGCACCGTAAGCGATGTTGTCGTAAATCGACTTCGGAAACGGATTGGGCTTTTGGAAGACCATGCCGATGCGACGTCGAACTTCAATTGCGTCAACGCCCGGTCCGTAGATATCTTCCCCGAGAAAAGAGACTTCTCCCGCAACACGAGCGCCCTCAACGAGGTCATTCATTCGGTTCAACGACCGCAACAGCGTCGACTTTCCGCAACCGGACGGGCCGATCAGCGCGGTAATCTCATTCATTGCAAATCCGAGATTCACGTTCTCGACGGCCTTGAACGAGCCGTAAAAAACGTCGACGCTGTCACACGTGATGACGGGGTTGAGAGGCGTTTCACTCAATTGAACGTCTGAGAATGACTCAATGTTGACTGTGGGTGCGACGCGAGACTTATTCTTTTTGGCCATGGTCCTTACCAACGCTTCTGGAATCGATTGCGGATGAAAATAGCGAGCCCATTCATGACGACGAGCAGAATGAGAAGCAGGATGCTCGTTGCGGCAGCAAGCTCGTGGAAGCCGTCTTGCGGGCGTCCCGTCCAACTGAATATTTGAATCGGCAAGGTGGTGAATCCGCTCAAGAGACTCGTGGGGTCGAACGTGACATACACAAGGGCCCCGAGCAGGAGCAACGGAGCAGCCTCTCCCAGTGCGCGCGAGAGAGCGAGAATCGATCCCGTGGCAATGCCCGGAACCGACGATGGCAACACCTGACGCCAAACTGTTTGCCAGGGTGTGGCTCCGAGTGCGAGAGAGCCTTGTCGAATCTCAGAAGGAACGGAGCGAATTGCTTCCCGGGTGGCGATGACAATGACCGGCAGGATCAGCAATGCAAGCGCCAGTCCACCGGCGATGACGAGGTTCTTGCTCTTGAGGCCCATCGCGGTGAGCAGCCCGAGCGTGAGCAAACCGTAAACGATTGACGGTACTGCCGCAAGATTCTGAACGTTGAGCTCGATCAGGCGATTCCACCATCGCTTCTTGTCTGCAAATTCTTCAAGATAAACCGCAGCAGCAACCCCCAGCGGGATTGCCAGGACGGCCGTGGTTGCGACAACAAATGAGGAACCGAGAATGGCGGCTCGAGCACCAGCTTTATCCGGATTGGAGGCCGAATACTCGGTAAACAGGTTCGGTCCAAACTTCGGCGCACCCTCGATGAGCGTCACAAAGATGAGTGTTGCCAGAAAGAGGACGGCAACGAACAGCGACAACCATAACGCAAACAAAAACACCATGGGCGCGAGACCTCGCTCGCCTCCGTTGCCTGGTTTCAACTTCGAAGCCGCAACTCCCTGTGCAACGGTCTTCTGAATCGACGCCATTAGTAGACCTGCCTAAATCGGTTGACGAGCCTGATGCTGAAGATGTTGATAACGAGCGTGATGACAAACAGCAGGAGTCCAACCGCGAAGAGTGTGTTGTATTCGATGGAGCCCACGCGTGAGTCGCCCAAAGCGGAGTTGGCGATAAAGCCCGTCATGGTCTGGCCCGCCTCTAGGGGTCCAGTGACGATTCGGGCCTGACTTCCCGCCGCGATAGCTACAATCATGGTCTCGCCAACAGCTCGCGATACGCCCAGGATAATCGCGGCAATGATTCCGGAGAGAGCAGCCGGGAAAACAACGCGAAGACTGGTCTGCATTCGGTTCGCACCCAGCGCCGCCGAACCTTGCCGAAGAGCCATGGGTACAGCCGACATCGAGTCTTCGGCTATCGAGGCAATCGTTGGGATGATCATGATGCCCATGACAAGGCCTGCTGCCAGAACGGAGAAGGCTCCCGTTTCCAACTGCAACCACTCTTTGAAGACGACGAGCTGGATGAACTGCAATGCGAAAAGCCCATAGACAACCGTCGGCACACCCGCCAGCATTTCGAGAATGGGCTTGAGAACGGCGCGGAGTTTGGGGTGAGCAAACTCAGACAACAATATGGCGGCACCGAGACCGAATGGAATTGCAATCAGCAAGGCCAGTGATGTGGTCCAAATTGTTGCACTGACGAGAGGCAGGACGCCGAAGCTCTTGTCGGCAAACATGGGTGTCCACCGGGTGCCAAAGAGGAAGTCCCACAGCGGGACGGTAAAGAAGAACTCAAGACCGGGCACAATCAATGCGATGAGAATTCCGATTGTGATCAACACGGTGAGTATGGCAGCCGTGGCTAGAACAAATTTAATGACCTTCTCTCCGGGGCGAGGTCGACCCACAAACTGAGAAGAAACCGAGTGGCCCGGCACTGATGCCGGGCCACTCGAGCCGGCAACGCGATCTTCTGAAGAAAATGTGTGCGCTGCAGACGTTGTTTTCATAATGTGAGGCTACTAAGAGTTACTTCTTGAGAGAAGCAAGTTCTTCGTTGGCCACTGCAAGCTGGTCAGCCGAGAGGCCGATGAAGCCTGATGCGGCTGCTGCTTCGGTTTCGTTTGCGACCAAGAAGTCAACGAACGATGCAACCGCTGCGTTCTCTGCGTAAGCGGTGTTGCTGACGTAGATGAACAGTGGGCGGCTCAGCGGTGTGTAGGTTCCGTCAAGAACGGTCTCGGTCGACGGCGTTACGCAACCAGCGCCCGAGTCGACTGGGACGAGCTTGACGACGTCAGCGTTCGCTTCTGCGTACGACAGACCGAAGTAGCCGAGGCCACCCTTTTCTGCGGAGACACCCGAGACGAGCACGTTGTCGTCCTCAGACGGGCTGTAGTCGGTGCGGCTTGCACCCTCTTCGCCGTTGATTTCCTTGGTGAAGTAGTCGAACGTGCCCGAGTCAGTTCCAGGACCGAAGAGGGAAAGTTTCTCGTCAGGGAAGCTCGCGTCGACGTCCTTCCACGACATAACCGCGCCCTCAGACTCAGGCGCCCAAATCTTGTTGAGCTGCTCTACCGTGAGGCAGGCTACCCAGTCGTTTTCGGGGTTGACAACCACGGAAAGACCGTCGTTAGCAATGATAATCTCGGTGAATTCAATACCGGCCTCTGCACAAGCAGCGGCTTCCTCGTCCTTGATTCCACGCGATGCGTTCGAAATGTCGGTCTCGCCGGCACAGAACTTCTCGAAGCCACCACCGGTTCCGGAGGTTCCCACGGTCACGTCTACCCCTGGCTCGACTGCGCCGTAAAGGTCAGCGGCAGCCTCCATGAGGGGAGCAACAGTGGATGATCCGTCGATGGTTACGGTTCCGGTCAAGCCGGAGCCAGCGGGGGTCTCTTCGGCCGCGGCGCAGCCGGTCAAGACGAGAGCAGAGGCTGCGAGAACCGAAGCCGCACTCAGGAGTTTTATGGAGCGCATGTGCACTATTCCTTTCATCCGCAGGTCAGACCTGCGCTGTCAATGTGGTAGCTAGTCCTTGGAGACCAACATGGCTACTCAAGCGACCCCATCTGAACGATAGGTTAACGCATGACATCAAGGTGCTGAATACTCCCGTCTGTTGCTCCGTGATAAGTCGGGGTAATCAATCATGCGGCCTCCGGTGGGATTTGATTACATTGGATAGGTAACCCCTACCT
>JBIISS010000059.1:0-6292 GCA_044340895.1 Microbacteriaceae bacterium | reverse complement strand
TGCCGACCTTGCCGACCTTGCGAAGTTCACTGCTGTCTTTGAACGGGGTGAACGGTGACTCAGGCGAGCGCCCGTTCGCATCATCGAAGATTCCTGGTTCTCCACGATGAAATGACATCGCCCACGTGGCTCCATCACGATCGACCTCGACATCGAGTCGCGATGACAATGCGTTGACGACCGAAGCACCTACACCGTGCAGACCACCGGAGGCAGCGTAAGAACCCGAGCCAAACTTTCCACCGGCGTGCAACTTGGTGAAGACCACTTCGACGCCCGACAATCCGGTCTTGGGTTCGATATCAACCGGAATTCCGCGTGCTGTGTCTTGAACTTCGACGCTGCCATCATCATGCAGAACAATCTCGATGGTTGAACCAAAGCCGCCAAGCGCCTCGTCGACCGAGTTATCGATGATCTCCCACAAACAATGCATGAGACCGCGCGAGTCGGTTGACCCGATGTACATTCCGGGACGCTTTCGAACCGCTTCAAGACCTTCGAGAACGGAAAGATGGCGGGCCGAATAGTCGGTCGACAATGAGTCTCCTTGTTTTTGCTGCAAAATTTGGGCGATGTGCCGCGCGAGTTACGAACTGTAGCCGCAAGGCATCAGCGTACTTGTGTGCCCCGCGAGAAGTCGTTCGCACCGCCGACCACCCGAATTGCTACGCGCTCAGCGAAATGCGGGAGAAGTAGCCCTCGAGTGTGGGTCGTTCGTGGTTACATACAGGTAGTGGTTCACCACACGCGACGAGGGAGAATGCCATGACAACGTCTACTACGGAGACGGAAACTGAACCGGTCTACGAGTTGACGTCCCTCGACCGTTGCGACAGCTGCGGTGCACAGGCGTACATGCGTGCGACGCTGGCCAATGGCAGTGCGCTTCTCTTCTGCGCCCACCACGGAAACAAGCACCGCGAGAAGCTCTCCGGCATGGGCGTGACGTGGCACGATGAAAGTCACCGACTCTCCGCACCTCGTAGCTAGTCATTCAAGCCTTCGCACCGTGACTGAGCTCGTCCGACGCCTGATCGTCGATGTAGCTCGTTTCGAACAGCATGCTCGCGAAGTTGCGAATCACGCCATCAGCAACGGAGCGAGAGCCGAATCGTTGTGCGCGGATGTTCGCGCCGACGCCTACGGGCACTCAAAGGACATCGTGAAGCCGGTATTCACGAAGAGTGGCTTCAGGCATTTCTTGACTGACGATGGATGCGCATCCGCCGCCCATGATCAGGCTCACATCGTTATCGATGCAGAGCTTCTTTACGGTTTCGCCAGTAGCAACGAGGACCACAGCCCGGGCGGCTTCACAACATTTGTTGGCGAAGTCGTCAATGTGAAGCGGGTACCCGCCGGCCAACGGATTTCCTACGGATACACCTACTCAACGGCTGCCGAATCGACAGTAGCGCTCGTGAGCCTGGGCTATGCCGACGGCGTGACTCGACGCGCATCCAGCATTGCCACCGTTCGCATCGGGGCCCATGCGGGCACAATCGCTGGTCGAATCGCGATGGATCAGTTTGTTGTCGACATGGGCGATGCACCCGTTCGCATCGGTGATGAGGCCATGATTTGGGGTTCCGCAGAGCTCGGTTATCCCACGGTTTCGAATCTTTCGGCACTGACCGGCATCGCGCCCCTCGCACTGACGTCGCTCGTTGGATACCGGGTTCATCGAGAAGCGAGTCCCGCATGACCACACCGCTGATCTCGATAGACCACGCCAACCTGCGACACAATGTCGCGACGTTGGCGTCACTGGTTGCTCCTAGCGAGGTCATGCTGGCCGTCAAGACAAACGCCTATGGGCACGGACTTGTCGAGGTCTGCAAGACCGCGCTTGACGCCGGTGCTACTCGGCTGGCAGTGCTCGAAATCAGTGCCGCAATCGAACTACGCGCCGCTGGTATCAGTGCGCCGCTCTTCGCCTGGCTATTTGCTGACGACGAAATTCATGCCGGCATTGAGAATCAGGTCGATCTCGGCATTTCTCGCCGAGAGCAGCTCGTCGTTGCAGGCTCGATAGGAACTCCAGTGAATCCGGCTTTTGTCCACTTGAAGATTGACACGGGCCTCACTCGCAACGGCGCCACCATCGACCAGTGGGCAGAGCTGTGCGAGGAGGCTGCCCGCCTAGAGAAACTTGGAAACATCACGGTCATCGGAATATGGACTCATCTCGCCGACGCCACTCCGCAAGATGACGAAGACGCACTGGAGGTCTTCCGCGCCGCAGTCGAGGTCGCTCGACACTCGGGTCTGACCCCGTCCCTATTGCACGCGGGGGCAAGCTCTGCCGGGCTCCGTTTTGACGCAGGTCGATTGGATGCTGTGCGATTCGGCATCGCCGCCTACGGTATTTCGCCTTTCGATTCACCGACAGCGGAAGACCTTGGATTGCGTCGGGTCATGACCGTCTCGGCGCCCGTGATGCACGTCGATGCCGACTACGCCCTTGTCGGCATGGGCTTCGGTCACGGCATTCTGACCGGCGACAGCGACGACCGTTTTGTGCGCCTGGGAAGCGACAGTTATCGAGTCACCGACATTGGCGTCGATTCGATGAGAATCGTTCCCTTCGAGAATTCGCCGTGGCCAGTTACGCTGGGCGAACGGGCGATTGTTTTCGGCGATGGCGGACCATCGGCCGAGCAGCTTGGGGCCTGGTGCGGGACCATCGGCGACGAGGTCGTGACGAGCGTGTCACCACACATTCGACGCACGCACAACTAGGGCTACAGTCGCGCGAGCACTGCCACTCGAGACTTCGCGGCAAAGGCGTCAACTTCTGTCAGGGCATCCGTAGGTGGAATCGTCCAGTTCGGAACGGTGCGGCGCACGGCACTCAGAATGAGTTGGTCTGCCAGAACTGGATTCATGGGCAACAGCGAACCGTGCATGTTCGTGCCGATGGATGAACCCATCACGACACCCTCCCAGCGATCTGGCTTTGCGGCACGAGGGTCACTTCCCGTTCCGTACGTTACTCGACCGAAATGCGCAAGGCCGCCATCAGAAACAAGTGCGGAGTGATTCTCAAAACCGGTGACAATCCCCCATTGAGTGTCAATGGCGATTTCGCCGACAACTCGAGAGGCTAATAATTGCGTCTCCGTGGGAAAAACTCCCGCGCCATGCTCCGAGTCACCCGAGGCGAACTGAATGCGTTCGCCCAAGCCGAACCACCCCGCAGAAATCGCGAGAAACGGAACCCCGTTGTCCCTCAAGGTCTTGAGCTGCGCAGAATGGCGAACCAATTCGGGCAACACAAGCGCGAGCTCCGCCGTCGGCCCACTTCCGATGTGAACGAGATCGACACCAGAAGGCATGCTCTCGCCTCGGCCGAGAACCGACGTTTCCACGTCGAGTCCGAAAGCTGCGGCCCTGTGCCGGAGCGCCGTCACGTTTCCAACATCGCCGTTGATGCCCAACTCACTCGGAAACAAGTGCAAGATGTGCAAGGAGGTCACTGATTGCCTCCCTCGAGTTCAAGAAAACCGAGGTGCTTTCGAATGCTCATCATGAGCTCGTAGTTCACGAGCATCACCTTAACGCCGCTCGTCGGCTTGGGGAGCGCCAGGAACCACGCAACTGCCTTGTCTGGATCTGGCTCAACGCGGCGAACCTCAAGGCCCTCGTATGCCCAGCGAGTGGCTATCTGCCACGCTTTTGTTCCCGTGATGACGTCGGCGTCGCCCAAATTCGAGAAGTCAATGCCATAGATCCACGACGGATCCGGCGTCCCCTCATCTACGGCAACGAGGAGTTGCTCGGGCTTCCCCGGCAGAGCATCAAGGTTCATTTGTAGGCTCGGCGGGTTCTTCATCATGATGATTTCGATGTCTTCGCCATTCACGGTGATGACCTCGCCGCGCCCATAAATCGTTTGCATCGCGGCCAAACCATGTCGCGCGGCATCGTCATTGAATCTGCTGCCGAGTACGACGCGAGCGGCGCCAATCGCTCCGGCTGCGTCCACTGCGTAGTGCAATCCGCGAGCGGGCAGCGGAAACTCAGAAGTTTCTTTGCCGATGCGAATACGAGCCACTCGATCGGAGTGTGCGACGACCTCGGTGCCCACGACTGGACGTGTGACCCGCTTGGAATCGTCCTGCTGAATGACATTGGCCAGCCCGTGTGGCGCACTGGCCAGAAGTGCTGGTTCAACACCGAACCACGAGACGTTCTTGGTCGACGCGAACCGGGTTCCCACTTCACGCAGACTGTCGTCATCCGCGTTCAAGATCACATTCGTTTTCGTTGAGTGAACGAGTGTCGCGAGCATCTGCGCGACTCGGGCAGGTTCGTAGAACCGATTGAGCTGGTCGACCTGCACATTGACAATCAGCGTCGTGGTCGGCGCGAGACGAGCTGACAGCCCAACGGAATAGGCCTCATCTACCTCGAGTACGGCAACGTCGGCGTGCACAACACCGTCAAGACCGACTTCCGACAACAGTGCGGACGCAATCCCCTGCGGCAAGTTTCCGCCCGACGGGTTGGTGAAGACATCCAGTCCGTGGGCCCGAAGGATACGCGCGAGCATGTTCGTCGTCGTTGACTTGCCATTCGAGCCAGAAACGAAAACGATTCCGTCCGTGACGGTCTGAAAGGCATGCTCCAGAAACTGAGGGGCAATCAGCAAGGCAGCGTTGCCCGGCATCGCTGACCCGCCGCCGCGCAGGCGCGTGAGCCATCGAACTGCACGACCGACTACGACTGCCAGTGCGATGCGCACGAGTCAGGCCTACTCGAGATAGTCGCGGAGCGACTGAGATCGCGACGGGTGGCGCAACTTCGCCATGGTCTTTGACTCGATTTGCCGAATCCGCTCGCGTGTCACGCCGAACGTGTCACCAATCTGGTCGAGCGTCTTGGGAATTCCGTCGCCCAGGCCGAAGCGCATACGAATCACGCCTGCCTCTCGCTCCGACAATGAGTCAAGGAGAGATTCGAGTTGACGCTGCAACATTGTGAATCCGACCGCGTCGGCGGGAACAACAGCCTCAGTGTCTTCGATGAGGTCACCGAACTCACTGTCGCCGTCTTCACCGAGTGGTGTGTGCAATGAGATTGGCTCACGGCCATACTTCTGCACTTCGACGACCTTTTCGGGTGTCATATCGAGCTCGCGCGAGAGCTCTTCGGGCGTGGGTTCACGACCGAGGTCTTGAAGCATCTGGCGTTGCACACGGGCGAGCTTGTTGATGACCTCAACCATGTGCACGGGAATGCGGATTGTTCGAGCCTGATCGGCCATCGCTCGGGTGATTGCCTGACGAATCCACCAGGTTGCGTATGTGGAGAACTTGAAGCCCTTTGTGTAGTCGAACTTTTCAACAGCACGGATCAGACCCAAGTTTCCTTCCTGGATGAGGTCGAGGAACTGCATCCCACGTCCGGTGTATCGCTTGGCGAGCGACACCACGAGTCGGAGGTTGGCACCAAGCAGGTGGCTCTTGGCGCGCTGGCCATCTCGTGCAACCCACTTGAGTTCGCGTTCGAGTTGCTTCGGGACGCTCTTGGTAGATGCGAGTTTGTCTTCAGCGAAGAGGCCTGCCTCAATGCGCATGGCGAGCTCAACCTCTTCGGCCGCATTGAGCAGCGGCACTTTACCGATTTGCTTGAGGTAATCCTTGACCGGGTCTGCCGTCGCTCCGGTTATCGCGGTCGAGAAGACAGGGATGTCGTCTTCTTCATCGCCCTGCTTGATGACAATCGCTCCGGTCGGAAGCGGCTCGTCTTTGAACCCCTTGTCAGAATCGTCGTCGTCAGCCTCATCTACTTCAGCTTCGTCGTCATCTGCGACGATCTTGTCGTCAATGATGACGACCGCCTCGATGATGTCTTCGACGACAACGTCTCCGTCGAGCTCGTCTTCAAGAACGTCTTCGAGGTCAACGTCAACTTCTACATCTGTGTCGGTCGCGACGGATACCTTCGCTCCGCGACCCTTGCGCGCGGGTGCGGCTGAAGCCGCTTTCGCGACGGGTGCCTTTGTTCCCGCCTTGCCTACCGGAGCCTTCGCTGTCGTCGCTGTGGCCGCTGGTGTTTTGGTTGCAGGCGTTTTAGCTGCGGTTGCCTTCGATGCCCGAGTCTTGGTGGCCGGAGTCTTGGTGGCCGGAGTCTTGGTGGCCGGAGTCTTGGTGGCCGGAGTCTTGGTGGCCGGAGCCTTCGCAGCTGGGGCCTTCGCAGCGGGTGCTTTCGTCGCTGTCGTTTTTGTAGCAGGAGCCTTCGCGGCAGGGGCCTTCTTTACAGGCTTTACTGCAGCTTCAACGCT
>JBIISS010000057.1:0-6324 GCA_044340895.1 Microbacteriaceae bacterium | reverse complement strand
CTCATCTGCCAGAGCGGCCACCACGTGCGGGTTTCCGACGTTGATGCTGACGCCCGGTCGAGCGACGGATACGCCACGCACGCGGACAAGCGGTTCGTCTTTTTCGAGCTTCCACCGACCCATGTCCGTTTGGAAGCCGTTGGAACTGCGCGCGATGTCGCGCACACCGGCGCGCGTGCCGATTGCCAACGCCCCGGCGTCGGGAATTTCGGCAAGACCAGAGGCACTCAAGAACTTGGCAAAGACGCGGGTGCCATTGCCGCACATTTCGCCAACTGAACCGTCGGAGTTCGAGTAGTCCATGAACCACTCGGCTGTTGGCTCTTCGGCAAGTGCATCCGCACCGGCCGGGTCTGGCTCAATCGCGCCGGTGGGCTTGCCCTTCTTGTCGAGCACGGGTCGGTTGAGCTTGGCCGAGCGAACTGCGCGGATCACCCCGTCGGCTCCGACGCCAAAGTGACGGTCGCAAATAGCGCGCACCTGGTCGGGTGTGAGCACGATGTCGCCGTCAGGGTCAACGAACAGCACGAAGTCGTTGCCCGTGCCGTGACCCTTAGTGAAGTGCAGTGCGAAGCTCACGTTTCACAGCCTACGACTCTGCCCCGATGCACGAGGCTCACGAGCGGTCAGCGATGACGCGCGACACGACCTGGGTCGCATTCGCGGCATCACCCGCCGCCAACCACTCGAGGTCGGCATATCGCTTGAACCAGCTCACCTGCCGACGCGCATAGCGGCGCGTGAGCGCTTGAGTTTCAGCAATCGCCTCACTCTCGGTCATCGTGCCGTCAATCTCAGCCAACGCCTGTGCGTAGCCAATGGCGCGACGTGCCGTGACTCCATCCCGAATGCCACCCGGGATGAGGCTGCGCACCTCGTCGACCAGCCCTTTAGCCCACATCGCTTCGACGCGCTCGTCGAGTCGAGATACGAGTCGTTCACGTTCTTCGTGCAACCCAAAAACACGCGCGGGTCGCCAATGGTCGGGCTCGTCAGGCAGCGTGCCGAGTTCAGCAGAGTTGCCCGTCATTTCGATTACTTCGAGGGCGCGGATAATCCGACGCTCGTTTTTCTGGTCGATTCGCGCTGCCGCGCTCGGCGCGATTGCCTTGAGTCGGGCAAACATCTGGCCGGGGCCATGGAGTGCAAGCTCTTCTTCGAGGCGCGCGCGGATCACATCATCGTGACCGGGAAAGTCAAAGTTGAATAGCACACTCGAGACGTAGAGCCCGGATCCGCCGACCAGAATGGCAACGGCCCCGCGGGAGTGAATCTCGTCAATCGCTTGTCGGGCATGTGCTTGGTACCACACCACTGCCGCTTCGTCGGTGGGGTCGAGCACGTCGATGAGGTGGTGAGGAATACCCCGCCGCTCGCTCTTGCTCAGCTTCGCCGTGCCGATGTTCATGCCGCGATAGAGCTGCATCGCATCCGCGTTGACAATCTCAGCTGGTATTCCGAGGCTCGCAAGTTCGGCGACCGTCTCGAGGGAGAGGTCCGACTTGCCCGTTCCGGTGGCGCCAACGATGGCAATGATCTCGGTCACTGTGGGGCCGGTCTAGGCGCGTGAGCGAAGGGCAGGCATACCGAGTCCGACAGATGGGCCGCCGGGCATGCCGTGCGTTGAGCCCAGATTGACCGCCCCGCCCGAAGTTGGAACGCCACACGACTCGGCCTGTGACCGGTCCCACGCGTCACCCGCCCGCGTGCGACGCAGCACGTATCCCTCGTCGGCGAGCAAATGGAACGGTGCTGCCTGCGTGATGGTGACCGTCGCGATGTCGCCCGGTCGAGGAACCTCTGCACCGTCGGGCACTTCGAAGTGCACGAGACGCATGTCTGGTGTGCGTCCACCGAAACGGTGGCTGGCCGCTTCTTTGCGGCCTTCGCCGTTGGCAACGAGAACGTCGACGGTGCGACCGATCTGAGCCTGGTTTTCTTCGAACGAAATGCGGTTCTGCAGTGCAACCAGTCGCTCGAAGCGCTCTTGAACCACTTCTTTGGGAACCTGGTCGGGCATTGTCGCTGCGGGCGTGCCCGGGCGAATCGAATACTGGAATGTGAAGGCGATGGCGAATCGTGCTTGCTCGACCACGCGAAGGGTTTCTTGAAAGTCTTCTTCGGTCTCGCCGGGGAATCCGACGATGATGTCGGTTGAAATCGATGCGTCTGGGATGGCCGCACGCACGCGATCCAAGATGCCCAGGAACTTGTCGCTCCGGTACGAGCGGCGCATGGCTTTGAGAATGCGGTCGCTCCCCGATTGCAACGGCATGTGCAGCTGCGGCATCACGTTGGGCGTCTCCGCCATTGCTGTAATCACGTCGTCAGTGAAGGCGGCCGGGTGGGGGCTTGTAAAACGCACCCGTTCGAGCCCCTCGATCTCGCCCGTGGCACGTAGCAATTTGCCGAACGCGAGCTTGTCGCCGAACTCAACACCGTAGGTGTTGACGTTTTGGCCGAGAAGCGT
The DNA here is from genome assembly GCA_044340895.1 of Microbacteriaceae bacterium. Classification (GTDB taxonomy): domain Bacteria; phylum Actinomycetota; class Actinomycetes; order Actinomycetales; family Microbacteriaceae; genus RFQD01. Next base: position 3,854 of record JBIISS010000057.1, on the reverse strand, counting down.
GACTTCGATTGCGCCGTCGGCGACGAGTGCTTCGACTTCGGCGAGTACGTCACCGGGGCGTCGATCTCGTTCTTTTCCGCGCAGGCTCGGCACGATGCAGAACGTGCACGTGTTGTTACAGCCGACAGAGATGGATACCCAGCCGCTGTACGTCGAGTCGCGCTTCGTGGGCAGTGTCGAAGGGAACGTTTCGAGCGACTCGAGGATCTCAATCTCGGCCTGCGCGTTGTGGCGACTGCGCTCGAGCAAGCCAGGCAAGGCGCCCATGTTGTGAGTTCCGAAGACGACATCAACGTAGGGCGCGCGCGTGATAACGGCGGCTTGGTCTTTCTGCGCAAGGCATCCGCCAACGGCAATCTGCATGCCTTCTCGGTTGCGCTTGATGCTGGCGAGATGACCCAGGGTTCCGTAGAGCTTGTTTGACGCGTTCTCGCGAACGGCGCACGTGTTGATGATGATCACGTCCGGTTGTTCATCTGTTGCCGCACGCAGCAGGTCGGGATTGATTTCGACCTCGTGAGCTCGGCTGAACTTCACATAACCGGCCGACTCCATGGCGCCAGCGAGACGCTCGGAGTCATGCACGTTCATCTGGCAACCGAAGGTGCGCACTTCGTAGGTTCGCGCGCGATCGCCGTCGAACGCGGCGTCGGACGCGGTGATGACGGTGGGTTCAGACGATACGAGAGACATGACTGTCTAATTTTACGTGTGAGCGGGTCAGCCCGCGTTCCGCGTCGAGTCAAGAGCCTCGCGAACGGCGTCGCGAACCGTGGAACCGTTGAATCCGCGCCGGCTGAGAAAGCCGACGAGCCGTCGTTCCGCCGTCGCGCGGTCGAGACGCCCGAGCTGGCGGGCTCGCGTGAGAGCGACCTCCAGCGCCTTATCGGCTTCGGATTCATCGCTCATGTTTGCGAGAACCCGGTTGCAAATGTCGGGGTCGATGTGGCGTCGGCGCATTTCCGACGCAATTGCGCCACGACCCTTGCCTTTTCGCTCGGACCACGCGCGAGCGAGTGCCTCGGCGAGCCGTTCATCGTCGACATACCCAAGTCGCTCGTAGCGCTCCACCCACCGGAGGGCATCCAGCTCCGGAATGCCCTGCTGAACGAGGAAGACCTTCACCTCGCCGGAAGACATATCCCCCGACGTCAACTTGCGAATCACGATGCCGTCAAGCTTTTCGAGTTCGGCATCGAGAATGAGCGAATCCGCCGCCATGTCACTTTCCGGTGCCAGAGTTGTGTCTGGTACGGTTACCTTTTCTGCGTCGGGATCAGGAGTGACCCACGGCAGATACGTCACGTTTGACATGGCGGCGGTCCGTTCGAAACGAACTAGGCAGTCTTTTCGATGTTCATCGCGGCAGCAAGCTGCGCGTCAACATCGTCGATGGCCGGTGTGGTTGATGCGTCAACGACCGGAGTCGCTACTTCGACCGGCGCATTCGGGTCGACAATCACACCGAGCTTGACGAGAATCTTGTGTTCAATCTCGTTTGCGGTCTCCGGGTTTGAGAGCAGGAAGTTGCGCGAGTTCTCTTTACCCTGACCGAGCTGTTCACTCTCGTAGGTGTACCAGGCGCCCGACTTCTTAACGATGCCGTGGTCGACACCGAAGTCGATGAGGCTACCCTCACGCGAAATACCCGTGCCGTAGAGAATGTCGAATTCGGCCTGCTTGAACGGCGGGGCCATCTTGTTCTTGACGACCTTGACGCGCGTGCGGTTACCAACCGCTTCGGTGCCGTCTTTGAGGGTTTCGATTCGACGGATGTCGAGGCGCACGCTCGCGTAGAACTTGAGCGCCTTTCCACCGGCGGTCGTCTCGGGGCTACCGAAGAAGACTCCGATCTTCTCGCGGAGCTGGTTGATAAAGATCATCGTGGTGTTCGTCGTGTTGAGGCCACCCGTGAGCTTGCGCAACGCCTGAGACATCAGACGTGCCTGCAGGCCGACGTGCGTGTCACCCATCTCGCCTTCGATTTCGGCGCGGGGCACGAGTGCGGCCACCGAGTCGATGACGATGAGGTCGATCGAGCCCGAGCGGACGAGCATGTCGGCGATTTCGAGTGCCTGCTCACCCGTGTCGGGCTGCGAGACGAGAAGCGCGTCAATGTCGACACCAAGCTTTTTGGCGTACTCGGGGTCGAGAGCGTGCTCCGCATCGATGAAGGCAGCGATGCCACCGGCGCGCTGCACATTGGCAATCGCGTGAAGCGTGAGCGTGGTCTTTCCCGAGGATTCTGGACCGTAGATTTCACAGATACGGCCACGTGGGAGCCCGCCAATGCCGAGCGCAACATCCAGTGCGATGGACCCAGTAGGGATCACCTCAACGGGAGCGCGTTCATCAGAACCGAGGCGCATGACGGAACCCTTACCGAACTGTCGGTCGATCTGGGCGAGGGCTGTTTCGAGTGCTTTTTCGCGGTCAGCGGCGGATGCCATGGCCGTCTCCTTTTCTTGTTATGAGGTGATTCGCCTATCGGCTGTCGAGCCGCCGGTTCGCTACCGCTCGGCCAGAGATCTGGCGGAACGGGCGCTGCCCGGTGCTTTCGACAAGGCGGATGCTCGTTGAGCGATGTGCGTCACAGTACGTTGCCCCGCCGACACTGATGTCGGCGTGACGTTGCGTGTGAGCAACGCGCATCTTCGAGAACATGTTTAGGAGACTACTCCCGATTCGAAGAAATCTTCGAACACGTGCATCCGGCGTGTTGCGCGTGTCGCGCTAGTCCTTCTTGGGCTCGGGGCGACCTGCGCCATAGCGGCGGGTCGGGGGAACATCCATCGCGTCGCACAGTGCGAGCCACACCTCGCGGGCGTCGACGCCGGCCTGAAGCGCTTGGGCTGCGGTTCGGCCACCCAGGGCACCGAGCACCATGTCTTGCGCGACCGTACGACCGTACGCCTCACCGAACTCCTCGCTGATGGCGCGCCAGAATTCGCTGAGCTTCATGACGACAGGCTACGCGCCCGCGCACCCCTTCGTGGGGCAGGCGTAGTCGGGTGCATTCGGATACATCATGCAACCGCCGAGAACGATCCGGCCGGCTTCGACTTCGTCGAACGCATCAGGAGCAGGAAAGCCGTAAACAATGGGAACGACGGTGGCACCGCACAGAACACAGGCGTCGCCCTCCGCGAGCATGCGCGCAGCTGACGCGCGACGAGCCACGGTCGACTACTTGGTTGCGAAGTCGCTGAGGAACTCGGCGGGAACCGTGTCGGGAATCGGCATGATTCCCTCGAGACGGCCAACGCGTTCGCTGACGTCGGCGAGAATCGTCGACATCGGAACATCAAGTGCCTCGGCGACGGCGTACAAAATTTCGCTGGATGCTTCTTTCTGACCGCGTTCGACCTCACTGAGGTAACCGAGCGCGACACTGGCGCGACTCGCGACCTGACGCAGGGTTTGGCCCTGCTGAAGACGGAGGTTGCGAAGGACGTCACCAAGCTCACGGCGTACGAGAATCATTCTTTGCCTCCCAAATTGTTGCGGTCTATATGGATGAGATTACCTCCATCCGATGACACCCACCCTAGCGACAGAAAACTGAATGAGTGGTGTGTGCACGGAATGTAACGGAGGGAAAGTCTGATTTATTCCCGACATTCTGATGCGTCGAAATGACTAGTCGGTTTGTGTGACGGCCTCGAGCAAGAGCCCCCAGGCTGTTTCGAGCGTTTGCTCGCGAATTTGCGCGCGCGAGCCACTGAACGAGTACTCGTTGACGACGGCAGCATCCGGGCCGACGAGACCGATAAAGACCATGCCAACCGGTTTTCCCTCTTGAATGTCGGGACCCGCCACACCCGTTGTCGAAACGCCGATGTCGGCGCCAAACA
>JBIISS010000056.1:0-6345 GCA_044340895.1 Microbacteriaceae bacterium | reverse complement strand
AACGGATTATTGCCCGGACGCGCGGACGACTTGCCACCCTCGTCTGTCGCGGAAGCGGGAGCTGCCGGGGGCGTCGGCGAGTCTGCTGGGGCGTCGGACACAGACGCGCTCGACGGCACGTCGGAGACGGTCGAGTCCGACGCATCCTCAACGGGCGCGCTCGGAGCGGCCTTCGGTGGCGCTTTAGAGCCTGCCTTTGGTGGCGCCGCAACCTTTTCTGCCGGAACCGGCTTCAGGCCTTCGGCCTCGAGAGCAGCGCGCAGTTTGCGCGCAACCGGAGGCTCGATGGTTGACGAAACGCCCTTGACGAATTCGCCCAAATCTTTCAGTTTCGCGAGAGCGACCTTCGAGTCAATTCCATACTCGTGCGCAATCTCGTGAACGCGTGGTTTCCCAGCCACAATTCTCCTGTCTGTGAGGCTTCATGCCTTAAGACAGGAAGCCATCAGTTACGTGTACAACTCATTTCGAGCCGCTCATTAGTTGTCCATTAGCCGTTCAGCCTTTGTCTGATGGGGAATCTGATGCGGTTTGCAACAGTTGGTGCTCGATACTTTCTCGAGCAATTGCCGTGTTCGTGATCTGTGTGCGCAGCGCCCGACCGAAAGCCTTGCGCGACACCGCAGAATCAAAACACTGCGAGGTTGGATGAACCCACGCACCGCGACCGGATTGATTCGCCGAAGCGTCCCAAACCAGCGACCCGTCTCGCTCGACAAACCTCACGAGTGAGTCTTTGTCGGCGCGCGACCGGCATGCAATGCAGGTTCGTACAGGTTTCATGTTACCCCACGGGTGATGCGTACTTAGGCGTCGACTGGTTCCTGCTCGTTCATGCGCGAGTCGGGTTGAATGTCGATGCGCGCACCGGTGAGGCGTGCCGCCAAACGAACGTTCTGAGCATCCTTGCCAATTGCCAACGAGAGCTGGTAGTCCGGCACAAACGCGCGCACGGCCTTACCCGCCTCGTCGACGACGATGGACGACGTCACTTTGGCTGGTGACAAGGCGTTGGCAACGAAGGTTGCCAGGTCGGGGCTGTACTCAACGATGTCAATTTTTTCTTCATTGAGCTCTTCTTGCACGGCACGTACGCGACGACCGAGTTCGCCGATGCACGCGCCTTTCGCGTTAATCGAAGGGTCTTTCGCCGCGACGGCAACCTTGCTTCGGTGACCAGCCTGGCGGGCAACATTGACGATTTCGACAAGTCCAGCACCGATCTCGGGCACTTCGAGAGCGAAAAGCTTGCGCACGAGTCCGGGATGCGTGCGCGAAACGGTCACCTGCGGACCGCGATTGCCACGCTCGACCTTGGTCACGTACACGCGCATGCGCCGACCGTGCGTGTATTCCTCACCCGGCACAAATTCCTCCTTGGGCATCTGTGCCTCAAGCGTGCCGAGATCAACGGGAATCATGTTGGGGTTCGAACCCTGCTGAACGATTCCCGCGAGAATGTCACCTTCGTGTCCCTTGAAGTCACCGAGAATCTTTTCGTCGGCGAGCTCGCGCATCCGCTGGCTCATCACCTGCTTTGCGGCGAATGCGGCGATGCGTCCGAAATCTTCAGGTGTGACAATTCCTTCACCAATGACGGCACCCTCGTCGTCGAGTTCCGGAACGTACACCGTGATGATCCCGGTGCGGCGGTCAAGCTCAACACGAGCAGCAACCTCGGACTGGACTTCGTCGGTCGTCTGCGCAATGTGCTTCTGATAAGCGGCGAGAATGGCCGACTCAATCATGGTGACGAGCTCATCGAAGGGAATTCCCTTTTCCGACTCCATGAGCTTGAGATCACGAAGATTGATATCCACGATGGGCCTCCCCTATTCACATGTGCGCTACGAAAAAACTCTTTCGTGCGAGGGTTCAGCCTATCGAAAAGGTTATGGCTAACCCAATGCTGTGATGGAAGCGACGGCGTCAGCAATGGCGAGCTCAGTGCGTTCACCGCTTCGACGATCCCAGAGCTCGACTTTGCCTTCGGCAGCGCCCTTGCCAACGATGAGGATGATTGGCACGCCGATAATCTCTGCATCACCAAACTTCACGCCGGGAGAGACCTTCGGGCGATCGTCGTACAACACGTCAAGTCCGGCGGCTTCGAGCCCGGCAATGAGCCCATCGGCAGTGTCGAAGACCGAGTCATCCTTGCCCGTTGCGACGACGTGAACGTCAAACGGAGCAACCTCGCGCGGCCAGACAAGGCCCTTGTCATCATGATTCGCCTCCGCAATAACGGCCACAATTCGCGTGACGCCGATGCCGTACGAGCCCATCGTGACGGTGACGAGTTTGCCGTTTTCGTCGAGTACCTTGAGGCCCAACGCTTCGGCGTACTTACGGCCGAGCTGAAAGACGTGTCCGATTTCGATTCCGCGAGCGATTTCGACCGGGCCGGATCCATCTGGAGCCGGGTCACCTGCGCGCACCTCAGCGCACTCGATGACTCCGTCTGCAACAAAGTCGCGCCCGGCTGTCACGAACAACGCGTGCTTTTCGTTGAGGTTCGCGCCGGTAATCCACTGGGTTCCATCGACAACGCGCGGGTCGACGAAGTAACGAATCTTGGATGTGCCTTTTTCGCCAAGCACCGCGCCAGATTCCGACCACGGGCCGATGTAGCCCTTGACCAGTGCCTTGTTCTTAGCGAAGTCGGCCTCGGTCGCCGCCTCAACCTCAGCCGGAGCAAAAGCAACTTCGATTCGCGCAAGGTCGACCTCTCGGTCGCCGGGCAGCCCAACGGCAATGAGTTCGCGCGAGCCGTCGAGGTGAGTCAGCGCGAGGACAACGTTCTTGAGCGTGTCACCGGCAGCCCACGCGCGGGCATCCTCACGCGCATGGTTCTTGTTCACAAACGCGACAAGCGAGTCGATTGTCGGTGTGTCGGGTGAATCGAAGACCTGCGCTACCGGAATGCCGTCGAGCGGCAGCGCATCGGGAACGACGGTCGTAAAGGCTTCGATGTTTGCGGCGTAGCCACCGGATGTGCGCACAAAGCTGTCTTCGCCAACCGGGCTCGGGTGCAGAAACTCTTCGGATCGCGAACCGCCCATGGCGCCCGCATCCGCCTTGACGATCACATAGTCAAGACCGAGGCGCGAGAAGATGCGCTCATATGCGTCGCGCTGGGCCTCATAGCTCTGCGCCAAACCCTCGTCGGTGGCATCAAATGAATACGCATCCTTCATCGTGAACTCGCGGCCGCGAAGGAGCCCGGCTCGAGGTCGTGCCTCGTCGCGGTACTTGTCTTGGATCTGGTAAATGGTCACGGGCAAGTCTTTGTACGACGAGTACAGGTCTTTCACCATGAGAGTAAAGACCTCTTCGTGCGTGGGGGCGAGCAGATAGTCCGCGTCTTTGCGGTCTTTGAGTCGGAAGATTCCGTCACCGTACTCTTCCCAACGGCCGGTTGCCTCGTAGGGCTCCTTCGGCAACAAAGCCGGAAAGTGCACTTCTTGCGCTCCCGCCGCCGCCATCTCTTCGCGCACGACCTGCTCCACCTTGGCCTTCACACGCATACCAAGTGGTAACCACGCAAAGAGTCCGGGGCCTTGGCGGCGGATATAGCCGGCACGAACAAGCAGCTTGTGGCTCGCGACTTCGGCATCTGCCGGGTCATCGCGCAGAGTCCGCAGGAACAAGTGTGAAAGTCGAGTAGGCACGACCTTGATTTTAGGTGGTGGTGGCACGCCCACGTGTCAGCAGAGCTGCGAGGCTCGCCGCCACAACCAACGCAATCACCAGAATGCTCAACAGTCCGTACCCCACGGCAGCCAAAATGACGCCGGCCACAAGGCCTCCACCGGCACCCGCGAAGCTCATGACCGAATCAGAGAATCCTTGAACCGTCGTCTTGTCTGCCGGTGCAATCGAGTCGGTGATTCCGGCGGAGGCAGCAACTGTGCTCGCTGACCATCCGAGCCCAAGCAGCACCATCGACACCGTGACGGCGACAACAGACTCGGCCAAGAAGCCGTTGATGAGCAGGCTGGCGAGATACAACGCTTGGCCAAAAAGGATTACCGAACGCCGACCTACCCGGTCAGCAAACCAACCAAACACCGGCGCGAAAAGATACATGCCTGCGGTGTGCAAACTGATGGTGAATCCGATCACCGTTACGGAGACGCCGAGGTGTGCCAGATGAACCGGTGTCATGGCCATGACGGCAACCATGATGGCGTGGCTCATCGCAAGCACGAAGACCGCCGCCGCCGCCGGCACATTGTTCGACAACAGTCGAATTGCATGACCGATGCCGCGTTTGTTGGTCGGGTTTGCCGAGCCAAGCCCACCGGAGAGTTCGAGCGGATCCGGCCGCAAGAAGAGCATAAAAATGATTCCTGATGCGAGCTGTGCCAGGGCAGTTATTGCAAATGCGCCCGTCAACTCGGGGAGGCCCAGCTCTAGCCCAAGCAAGTCTCCGGGCCCGGCCAAATTTGGTCCGATAATCACGCCGATGGCCGTCGCCCACACGACCAGTGAAAGGTCTCGGGCTCGACGTTCAGGATTAGCGAGGTCGGTGGCCGCGAATCGGGACTGCAAACCTGCGGCCGACCCCGTTCCCACGAGAACAATGGAAACCAGCAGTGCCGGTACGCTACCGACGCTCGCAGCGATAATCACGCCGACGGCGCCGACCGCTGCCAGAAGAGTGCCGGTGGTCAGGGCAACGCGTCGGCCGGACCGCAGCGCGAGTCGAGCCAACGGAATCGCGGCGAAGGCGGTCCCGAGGGTGAACATCGACGAGGAGAACCCGGCGAATGCGGTGTTGTTCGACACCTGCACAACGAGGAGTGATCCGAGAGAGATCGCCGCGCCCATCCCGAGGCCGCCGAGCACCTGCCCCGACGCAAGAACCCACAACACGCGCCGCTGCACGGCGGAATCATGAGTTTGCCTCGCGGCAGAGGTCACGCGGTGATGACTTCGACGGAGCCCGACTCGGACGCCGGCATTTCCGCCGCGAGGCGATTGGCCTCTTCAATCAGTGTTGCAACGATTTCGTTCTCGGGAACAGTCTTGATGACTTCTCCCCGGACGAAGATTTGGCCCTTGCCGTTGCCCGAGGCGACACCGAGGTCGGCATCGCGAGCTTCACCCGGACCATTGACGACACATCCCATGACGGCCACGCGAAGCGGCACGCTCATTCCCTGCAGACCTTCGGTCACCTGTTCGGCGAGCGTGTAGACGTCGACCTGTGCGCGACCGCAGCTCGGGCACGACACGATTTCGAGCTTGCGCTCACGCAGGTTGAGCGACTGAAGAATCTGCAGACCAACCTTGACCTCTTCAGCAGGCGGCGCAGAAAGCGAAACCCGGATGGTGTCGCCAATTCCCTCGGACAGCAGAATGCCGAATGCGGTGGACGACTTGATGGTGCCTTGGAATGCCGGACCGGCTTCGGTGACACCGAGGTGCAACGGCCAGTCACCACGTTCAGCGAGCATGCGGTACGCCTTAACCATGACCACGGGGTCATTGTGCTTGACCGAGATCTTGAAGTCGTGAAAGTCGTGCTCTTCAAAGAGGCTGGCTTCCCAGACGGCGCTCTCCACGAGGGCCTCCGGTGTCGCCTTGCCATACTTCTCGAGAAGTCGAGGATCGAGCGATCCGGCGTTGACGCCGATGCGGATGCTCACTTCCGCCTCTTTCGCGCGTTTCGCAATCTCGGCCACCTGGTCGTCAAACTTGCGAATATTTCCCGGGTTGACGCGCACGGCCGCGCATCCGGCATCAATCGCGGCGTAAACATAGTTCGGCTGGAAGTGGATGTCCGCGATAACAGGAATCTGGCTCTTCTTGGCGATGATGTGCAGAACCTCGGCATCATCGCGACTCGGAACTGCAACGCGGACGATGTCACAGCCACTCGCGGTGAGCTCGGCAATTTGTTGCAGTGTCGCATTGATGTCGGTCGTTGGCGTTGTGGTCATCGACTGAACGCTGATCTGCGAGTCGCTACCTACACCGACCTTGCCGACCTTAATCTGGCGGGTTTTGCGACGGGGAGCGAGAATCTCCGGGACCTTGGGCATTCCGATGTTCACTGCGGGCACGTAGGTCAGCCTAATCCGCTAACGCACGAAAACTCAGCCGAGCACCGAAATTGGCTTGACGATGTCGGCGTAAATCAGCAGCGCACTCATCGCAAACAACAAAGTGACAACGACGAAGGTCAACGGCATCAGTCGCGAGATGTCGACCGGGCCCGGGTCTGCCTTGTGCCTGAGTTTGGCCCAGCCGCGGCGGATCGCTTCCCAGATGGCACCAGCAATGTGGCCACCGTCAAGCGGAAGCAGCGGGATGAGATTGAACGCGAAGAGAGCGATG
>JBIISS010000055.1:0-6460 GCA_044340895.1 Microbacteriaceae bacterium | reverse complement strand
GTGAAGTCCTCGAAAGATCCGTTCAGGAGGGTGGGGGACGAACAATCTACGGCGGCCTGAGCCGGACTAGCCGTCAAGAAGAGACTTGCCGCGGCAAGCAAGGCGAGGCTCGCAGTTGCTTTTTTTTTCGAGATCACAATTCACTCCAAACGCATTACAATGAAATTTACTACTAATACATTAGTGCGAAATCGACCAGATTCGTAAGACGTCGAACAGAAAAGTTTCGTGCCCTGCGAAGGCAGGGGTGGCGCCACCGACTGAGCCGGCTTCGATTCGTGCCCTCGGCAGGACTCGAACCTGCGACCAAGAGATTAGAAGGCTCCTGCTCTATCCTCTGAGCTACGAGGGCGTCACTCCACAACGTGGAACACCTTAAGTGTATGGCGTGGCCGTTTAGCCAAAGGATGCGCCCCACACCCGAAGGTGGGAGGCGCATCCTTCAGTTATTCAGAGTTGACTAGGCTTTCGCGTTGCGACGGCGAAGAACCCACACGATTCCGCCGAGAGCGATGAGCGCAGACCCGAGCGCCGCAATGCCCACACCCTGAGCGGCACTTACACCGGTGGCGGGAAGGTTTGCCGCAGTCACGGTGAAGGGGATGAGCCCCATGGGTGGAGAGTCTCCCCAGAAGCCAAATTCATTGATGCAGTACACAGCCCCGACATAACTGCCTTCGGCAAGCGTTGCTGGGACAGTAAACGAACCGCTCACGCCGCCAGGGAGCTGGCTTTCGGTGAAAGATCCGAACCCAGGACCGTCGTTGTCCCATCCTTCAGGGATGACCGTAACCGGGTCGTCGCCGTTGTCGAAAGCTGCGAATGTTGAGTAAATCTCAAAGCCCAGCGAGTACGGACCCTCGTTGAAGCCCGCATCACAAGAAAGCCCATCCGTTGTTGCGTCGATGAGATTGATTGTTGCCGAACCTCCTTGCGAAACCGTTGACGAGGCCATGGTTACATCGCTATAGCCGATGACGGTTGAAGGGTGAAGGGCTTGTGACTCTGGTCCCGAATCGCAAACTCCGAGAGCCAGAATGTAGTTCGCCGGGTCGTGTGCAACGAGTACGGGCATCTCCACGTCGAATGCGGGAGAAGTAGTGGTGCCTTCTGTGTAGCTAACGGTGGAGTCGGCGCCTACCCCCCCAAGAAACACGTCACTGACGTCAAAAACTGTGTCGGCACTTGACGCGAAGAAAAGTCCGTATTCGACCTGAGTTCCGGTCGTGGTCTCCACGCCTGAGTCCTCACAGAGAAAAGTGCCAGGCGCAGCAGTGATGGTCACGTCGTTGATGATGGTGCCGGGGGTGATGCCGGTCGTGGGGGTAAAGCTCGCGGCCGCGGCGGCGGGCGTTGAAACAGCGACTAGTCCTGCAGCAACGGCCAATGCCGAGGCGAAGAGCGCGAGTGCGCGCCTAATCATGTTTTCTCCTAACTTCTGGTGGAAGTGTTTTCCAACTAAGTATACAAGCGGGATGCGAACGAATTTTGCTTGCGGCACGCCCAGCGAGGAAAGAAGGGGAGTTAGTCTAGAAAGTGTGACCCTCAACGGCGAAATCCCCCTCCTCAGCCGTCGAGCACCGAACGCGAAAGTTGAGACATGGTCTCGCTAAGAACAAAGATGTATTCCCGGCACGCCGATGCTGTCGACGCATGGCTTCCGGGAATTGATGCGGCGCGCCGAGCTGTTCGGCAAGCCACCGATGCGATTGTGTGGCTTCATCTGGCAAAAACAGGTGGCACAACCGTCAACACTGCTTTCCGAATGAACTCCGCGTGGAACGCCGCAGTTTTCCCGCAATCGTCGCAGCGGCTGGGTCAACTCTGTTTCTGCAACGATCCAGCGTGTGACAACGCGCGACAAGCATTTGACGCGATGAGAGAGCTAGCCAGCAATCAACCTTCAGCGAAAAGGTTGCGGGTCAGTAACGGTCATGCAACTTTTGCCGAAACACGATGGCTAGCCCGCGCAATTTCTTCTCGTGGTCACACGCCGCCCATCCTGATGAGCGTTCGTCCAGCCCGTCAACGCCTCGTTTCGCTGTTTCGCGATTATTGGAATACCTATCACCTTGCGGCGATGACGAGCGACGAACTGCGCGCAGCGAAAGGCACAGACCCGAGTTTCAGGTGGACCCCCCACGATCACGCGAAGCGACGAAAGCTCTTCACAGACTCGCAGAGGTTCTTGTTGGGTGACGGCCGGATCGATGGGCGCCTCTGGTTCAACTCGTTCAATCCGGGCCGAGGCTACCCGTTTTGGCTCCACGAAGTTTTCGATGAGCCGAGGCAACTTGCGAACGCGATGGAATCGGGCGAGTTACGTGTAGTTCCAATTTCGAAGTTGGATGACCTCATTGTCGAGTTCACAAACCAGGCCCCCCACCGCTTCCGTGAGTCAGCTGCGCGGCGCCCCGAGGTTGAGGCGGCCCTCGAAGAATCTCAGGACATCATCGACCGTCTCTCGAGCCAAGACGACGCGTACGACGCGCTGTTGACTGAGCGGTTCGGTGCAGATTTTGCCGGTTCAACCCACGTGACGAACAAATAGAGGAGAAAATCGCATGGGATTCATCACACCGCATGGTCCGATTGGTTCGCGGATTGCCGCTGTCGCGCGAGTTCTTCTGGGGCTCGCGCTCATGTATGCCGGCATCGGACACATGACTTTTGCTCGAACGGAGTTTCAGGCTCAGGTTCCGAGCTGGTTGCCGCTAGACCCAGATCTCGTGGTGGTGTTGTCGGGTGTCGTTGAGATCGCACTCGGACTCGGGCTCGTGGTGCTCGCGCGATTCCAGAGTTACGTCGGGCTTCTGACCGCAGCCTTCTTCATCGCAATTTTTCCCGGAAACATCGCACAGTTTGTTGGGCAGGTCGACGCGTTCGGATTGACGACTGACGCAGCCCGGGGCATCCGCCTACTTTTTCAGCCTCTGTTGGTGCTGTGGGCACTGTGGTGCACCCGCGCACTGTCGCTATTTGGGCGCGCGCGACGAGCCCGATAGATCCTTTGAATCTTTGCGGGATGCCCAGGCAAACACCGCAAGGCCGACGACAAGCGCCCCGGCCCCAATGCCGTATGACACCACGTCTTCAGCGCGATTCGAGTCAACGAAAACACCCACGAAGACGACGGCGACAATCGCCACGACGACCCCGATGAGTTTCGACTTCAAGTCATCCAGGTCGTTCACCCGAAGCCACTGTGGCACGTCAATGTCGGTGTCGATAAACAACTCGTAGAGGCCGTATCCGATCACGAGCAGAACGGTTCCGAGAAGAATCGCGTCGACGGCCGTGAGCACGTCCACGATTGATTCCTTCAATGACGAGTCGCCAATAACGGCGTTGAACACCACCAACACCATCGAGATTGAGCCCTGGGCCATCAGGAGAAGGGCTCCAAGCATGGATGCCAACGCGGGGACAACTACGGCAAATCGAGTAAGGCCCAGAATTCTTCTCATGAAGACCACCCTAGTTGCGCCGTATCGATGCGTCGATTGCCGAGTAGCCTGAAGCCATGCCCAAGCTTGACCCGCGAGACAAAAACGGTCGACTCAAGCGCAAACCGGTCGAGATGCCGGAGGACGTCAAGCGGGCGCTCGAAAATCAAGGATTGCGGGCCGATTATGATCATCGACCGGCCTACCAGCGCAATGACTACCTCGCGTGGATCACGCGTGCGGAGCACCGCCAAACGCGCGAGAAGCGCCTGGCCCAAATGTTGGATGAGCTGCGCACAGGCGGCGTCTACATGCGCATGGATCATCCGCCGTCGCGAAAATAGCGCCCGTTCACAGACAATCTTGGACAAACTTTGGCTCGCCCAACACGGTCAAAGCACAGGAAACCTTCATGTAGTTCTTTATGCTTGAGGAGATGTCCATTAATTTCTTGCGTCGTGGTCTCCGCCGCCTCCTCACGTCAGTGGCGGCGGTCGCGGTCGTTGCATCCGGGCTTGTCTCGGTAAACGTCGCAACCGAAGCAGAACCGGCAGCCGCAGCCGACCTCAGCCAGTTCCGCGCGGGCAACATCATTTCTGACGCACTCTTCTGGGACTCCAACGCGATGACCGTGGCCCAGATCCAAGAATTCCTGAACGCCAAGGTGCCCTCGTGTAGCTCAGGGTACGTCTGCCTCAAGGATTACCGCGAAACAACGTGGACGACGACAGCGAACCCGATGTGTTCCGCATACACGGGTGCAGCGAATGAAACCGCCGCCACGATTATCTTCAAGGTCGCAAAAGCCTGTGGTGTCAGCCAAAAGGCAATCCTGGTCATGCTCCAGAAAGAGCAAGGTCTTGTCACGCATACGTGGCCCTCGGGCTGGCGATACACGGCGGCAATGGGTGCGGGATGCCCAGACACAGCTGCCTGTGACTCCGACTACTACGGCTTCTTCAATCAGGTGCGCTACGGGTCGTACTTGCTCAAGCGGTACACCCAGCCACCCGGAACCGGACCTGGCACGTGGTGGGACACGCGTTTCGACCTGATGAAGCCTGTTGGCCGGGTATCCCAGATTCAGTATCACCCGAACATCGCCTGCGGAACTCAAGACGTCTACATCGAGAACCAGGCCACGCACGCCCTGTATCTCTACACCCCGTATACGCCCAACAGCGCTGCGCTCGCGGCCGGGTACTCGACCGGCGACGGATGCTCCGCGTACGGCAATCGCAACTTCTTCAACTACTACACAGACTGGTTCGGATCCACACAGGCATCCGTTCCGGCCATCACTGCGTATCCGGCAATCACCGGAACGGCGCGCGTCGGGTCGACCTTGACCGCCGGCAACGGAACCTATTCGGGTTCGCCAACCTCGTACGCGTATCAGTGGTCGCGATGCACCGCAACGAAGACGGCCTCGACCATAGCGCCAACGGGATGCACGACCCTCGCCACGACCACCAAGACTCACCTCTTGACAGCTCTAGACCAGGGCAAGTACCTCACGGTCAAGGTCACCGCGACCAACTCAGCCGGCTCGGTGGGTTCGTGGTCAGCTACCTCGGGTCAGATCACCGAAGTGCCGAGCATTGCCACTGCCCCTGTCATGTCTGGCTCAGCCACAGTTGGCGCTACTACGACGGTCACCGCGGGCACGTGGAATGGCTTGCCCGCACCTACCGTGACGTACATTTGGTTCGCATGCCCCACGGTCGTTGGGGCAGCCGGCCCTGCTCAGCCAACCGACTGCGTCTCGGCGGGCTCAACGACAAACTCGATGACCTGGACAGCACCTCATGTCGGCAAATTTGCCACAGTTCAGGTGACGGCAACCAACAGTGCGGGAACGGCACGACAGTGGGTTGCAATGCCAACTGCCATCGCTGTTGCAACGCCGACGGCCACCCCAACGCCGACCGCGACCTCAACGCCTAGTGCAACGCCCACGCCAAGTGCTACTCCGACACCGAGCGCGACACCCACGCCGACGCCGTCGACGCCGCCGGGCATCGTGGAGCCGAGTTTGACCGGTTCGCCGGTCGTCGGTACTGCCGTCACCGTGAATACGGGATCGTGGACGGGGGCATCCGTCTACCAAAATTTCGGAACGACCTACAACGGCTTCTTCGTGCGCAATATTCAGCTTGCCTTGAATCTGGCGGGCATCACCACGTCGGTGGATGGAAACTACGGCCCGCAAACGAGATCGAACGTGACGACGTTCCAAGCGTCGAATGGGCTCGTGGCGGACGGCATTGCCGGGCCCATGACGTACAGCGTTATGGAGCGCTTGCTTTCGAATGCGGCACAGATGACGTACGCGTGGTTCTCGTGCGCAACGCCGGTGGCGGCATCAACGTCAGCACCGCCGGCATCGTGCACAATCATCAATGCCGCGACGACCTCGAGCTACACGCCAGTTGCTGGTGACGTCGGCAAGCACCTCAGCGTCAGGGTGACCGGTGCCCGCAGCGGCGTCACGACGACGACTCACACCGCAACAATCGGCGCCGTGAGTGACGGTTCGACGTCGACACCGACACCGACACCTTCGGCAACTCCCTCTGCGACGCCCTCTGCGACGCCCTCTCCGACACCGACAGTAACGACAAGTGCGACGCCCTCTCCGACACCGTCGGCACCGGCAGTGACCGGTCAACCTGCGATTACGGGCGTGGCCAAGGTCGGGCAAACGCTCACGGCAGGCACCGGCAACTGGACTGCGGTTTCGCCCTACCAAAACTACGGACCGACCTACAACGGATACTTCGTGCGCAACATTCAGGTTGCCTTGAAGGGAGCCGGCATCTCCGTCAAGGTTGACGGCGTGTACGGTTCGGCGACCCGCACGGCAGTGCGCACGTTCCAATCCCAAAAAGGGCTGGGCGTAGACGGTGTTGTCGGCCCACAAACCTGGGCCGCGATGCAAACCGTGATGACCTCACTCACGAAGTTCACCTACAAGTGGTACTCGTGCACTGCTCCGATCGGTGCATCGGTGG
>JBIISS010000054.1:0-6504 GCA_044340895.1 Microbacteriaceae bacterium | reverse complement strand
AGCGGGTCGAGCGCGATGTGCGCCACGTGAGACGGTACGAGCGACCCGTGCTGTTCGAGCAAGTGGTCGACAGCCATTGATCCAAAAATGCGCTGGTCGACAAACGCGACCACGAGTTCGCGGAGCTTTCCCCCGCGCTGGGCTTTCGCGCCACCAGCTGAACCAGCGCCCGAACTCTCGATGTCGAACCGGATCCGAAGATGGCGGTCGGCCGGCGCATCCGGCTCGCGCAGCAACACCTGCCCGCTCATGCCGAGGTGCACGACGAGCGCGTCGCCGGTTGACAGTGGCATCCACATGAACTTGCCGCGACGCTCGATCGAGTTGATGTGCACGCCGTCGAGCAGACCGACGAAATCACCGCGTCGGCCGTCGTGCCGTTTCAGCGATCGCGAATCGAGAATCTGAACCCCCGCAACGCGTGCGCCCGTGACGGCCGGTGCGAGACCGGCTCGCACGACCTCAACCTCGGGCAGTTCGGGCACGAGCGTTGACTAATCGGTTTCGGATGCGCGCGCGAGAAGAACCGTCAGTGCCTTGCCGGCCGCCTCAATCTCGGCTGCCCGACGACTCGAGCCGGAACCACTCGCAACGACCTCGGCGATGGTGACCCTCGCCGTGAACACGCGAGCGTGGTCGGGGCCGTCACCGGTCACCTCGTATGAGGGAGCCTCAACACCCAGCTGCGACGCAATCTCTTGCAGGCTCGTCTTGGGGTCGTGGTGCAAACCAAAACGCTCGGCGTCGGCGAGCAACGGAGCTACCAAACGCAGCACCAGTTCTTGAGCCGCAACCGGGCCGGCCGAAACAAAGGTCGCACCGATCAATGCCTCAACAGTGTCCGAGAGAATCGACGCCTTCTCGGCTCCGCCCTGCTTGCTCTCGCCGACGCCCAAACGAATGTGCGGGCCTAAGTTGATGTTGCGGGCGACTTCGGCGAGCGCATCCATCGACACCACGGCAGCGCGCCGACGGGCGAGGTCGCCTTCGGGAAGGTCGGGAAACTCGTTGTACAGCCACACCGTCACGGCCTGGCCGAGAATGGAGTCGCCCAAGAACTCGAGCCGCTCATTATGAGCAATGCCCCCATGCTCGTACGCGAAGGAACGATGCGTGAGGGCAAGCTCAAGCAGGTCGGCGTCTAGTTCGACGCCAAGTGTGGCGATGAGGTCATCGCGCACGTTAGACGTCGGCTACCTTGCGGCCCTTGTATTCCATGAACAGGGCGGTGCCGGCGGAGTCTTCGACAACCTTGGCGCGGTGAGGGAGGCTGTAGGTGACCTTGCCCGAAGCGTCAACACTCTTCACCAGGGGTGGAGCGTCAGTCTTCCACTGTGCGCGACGCATGCGAGTCGATGCTCGCGACATTTTGCGTTTCGGAACTGCCATGATCTTCTCTTCTCTTCGTGTCTCGAAACCCTCAGGCGGGCTCGTCAGTCTTGGTGGAAGCGGTGAACTTTGAAAGCTCAGCCCATCTCGGGTCAAGCGGTACGTCGTCGTCGTCCGGAGCGCTAACCCGACGAGTGCCAGTCTCTGGATTGAGACCCGGACAATCAGGCGTGCATACCGGTTGGAACGGAAGTGCGAGCACAACCGCATCCCTGATGAGAGGTTCAAGATCCACGTGGTCGTCGTGAACCTCATAATCAAATGCTTCGTCAAGAGAATACGCGAAAAGTTCTTGGATTTCGACTTCGAGGTCGAGCGTGAAGGGCTCAAGGCACCGACCGCACTCCGCTTCGGCGGTGGTCGTCACGTCTGCGGTGACCAAAATGCCCTCGTGAATCGATTCGAAACGACCATCCACGCGGATGATCGAATCGGCCGGCACCCACGCCAGCCCCTCGCCCCAGCGCTCGGGCAGAGTGATGTCGCGCTCGAGTGCGCGCTCGTCTCCCGGGCTGTGCATGAGGTCGTGTACCGGCACGGTGAAGGGAGTCTTGACGAATTTGGCCACGAGACGAGTTTACGCACCCGCGTTACTCTTCGATTTCGGCTTTGCGGGCTCGGAGGTGCTCGCGAAAGGTGACGCTCTCCCCTGCGTTGACCGCCGACACGTAGCTACCGAAGTCCACCTGCTCGCGCAGACTCGTGCCCTTCTTCATCAGTGCTGCCTGACGCACCTCGCTCGCCATAATCTCTCGCGCCGCTGCCGATGCAGCCGGCCAGTCTTGGGGCGAAACAAACATCACGCCATCGGCGTCAGCTACAACCATGTCGCCGCGCGATACCTCGAACGTGCCGAACGGAATCGTCTCAGGTAGCTCGAGCTTGCCCTCCGCGGTGGTCGGGCCGGCCGGGCTCGCGCCCATACTCCAAATAGGCAGGCCGAGTTCGCGCAACTGTGCGGTGTCGCGGTGCAACCCCCACACGACAATGGCAGCCAATCCGGCCTTTTTTGCTTCGAGCACGACGAGGTCGCCGATGCACGCGTGGTCGAGGCGTCCTTGGTTGTCGATGACGAGCACGTCGCCGGGTTGGGCCGAATCGATGGCCGCCAAGAACACATCCACACTTCCGCGGTGCGTCGCGACGATTGCGGGGCCGCCGATGTGCGCATCCGGGAATAGCGGTGCGGTGATGACAGTCGGCGACACACGAATGAGTACGTCGACGCGCAGACTCGCATCAAACAGCGGTGCGGTCGCGGGCAGTTCCATTCCCGGATGACCAGAGATTGGATTTCCCAATTCCGGGCCGTCGCCGAGAGATGCCATGATTTACCGCGAGCCCTGCAGATACTCGGCGACCACGTGGGGGACGTACGGGCGAACATCCCCACCCAGCGACGAAACCTGGCGCACGAGCGAACTCGACACGTGTGCCTGACCGGGGTCGGGTAACAAGAACAGCGTCTCGATGCCGGTGAGGTTGCGGTTCACCACGGCCATCGGCGTCTCGTAGGTGACATCGTTCGGCGTGCGCAGACCCTTCACCAGAACGGATGCACCGACCTCGGTGCAGTAGTCGACGAGCAGCCCGATGCTCCACTGCGTCACAACGATGTTGCCCTGGACGCCCGCTTCGGCCAACGCCTTCTCAATCAGCGTGACACGCTCGGCAATCGGCAACAGTGCGGTCTTGCCCGGGTTGTGAACAACAACCACGTGCACCTCATCGAAAAGCTTGGTTGCGCGAGCAATCACGTCGAGGTGCCCCAGCGTGATCGGATCAAACGACCCGGGAAGAACAGCTACTCTGCGCATGACTTCAGCCTAGAGAAGTTAGCCCTTGTTGAGGTACTCCCGCTCACTGGCGGACAAGCGCCGCCGCAGCGCCTGCTTGAGTGGTTCGTGTGTCTTGAGTGCCGGATCCGCGGCGAGCACCGTCTCGGCGGCCGCCCGTCCGTCGGCGATCACGTCGCCGTCTCGCGCTGCGCGCAACAGACGAAGGGATGAACGGCCACCCGACTGCGAGCTACCGAGCACATCGCCCTCAGCCCGCAGTTCGAGGTCCACGCGAGACAGCTCGAATCCGTCGGTCGTCGCAGCAACCGCTTCCACGCGTTCGCGAGCGAGCGAACCCGTGATGGCGTACGTGACAAACAGCGCGAGACCCGGCACCGAACCACGACCCACTCGACCACGAAGCTGGTGCAGTTGCGAGACGCCGAAGCGGTCAGCATCCATCACCACCATCGTCGAGGCGTTGGGCACGTCGACACCCACCTCGATCACCGTGGTCGCCACAACGATGTCAATCTCGCCGGCCGCGAACGCCCGCATAATGCGATCTTTCTCGTCAGCGCTCATGCGCCCGTGCAGCGGTTCGATGCGCTTTGTGCCGAGCACCGGATGCGCGCGAAGCAGTTCCGTGACCGACACAACCGACGCACGCGGCGGGGGTGCAATCTCACTCATGTCGGCGTCGGCGTGCACGACCTCGCCGGTCGGCTCTTCGCCCCCATCGCCCTCTTCGACTTCGGTCGCGTCAATCGCCGGGCACACCACGAACGCCTGGTGTCCCTGTGCGATTTCTTCGCCCACGCGCTCCCACACGCGAGAAATCCACGTGGGATGCTCATCCAGCGCAACCGCATGACTCGTGATGCCCGGTCGGCCGGCGGGAACGTGCTCAATCGTCGAGACGTCGAGATCGCCAAACACCGTCATCGCAACCGTGCGAGGGATCGGCGTTGCCGTGAGCACAAGCGAGTGAGGCGTGTTCTTCGCCTTCAACTGCAAGGCGGCTCGCTGCTCGACGCCGAAGCGGTGCTGCTCGTCGACGACAATCAACCCGAGGTCGAAGAATTCGGTCTTGTCACTCAGCAGTGCGTGCGTGCCCACGACGATTCGCGCCTGACCCGACACGACTCGCAACAGCGCGGCGCGCTTCTGGGCAACCGGCAGCTGACCGGTCAACAGAGTCGGCACGAGTTCGGCGGCCAGGTCTGGCCCGAGCGAGTTCACAATCGAACGCAGGTGCTGACTCGCGAGAACTTCGGTGGGGGCGAGCAGAACCGCCTGCCCTCCGTTGTCAGCGACCTGCAACATCGCCCGCAACGCGACGAGCGTCTTGCCCGAACCCACCTCACCCTGCACGAGACGATTCATCGGCACGGTCGAGTTGAGGTCGTTCTCGATCTCGGCGCCCACGGTTTGCTGGTCGGACGTGAGCGTGAAGGGCAAATTCGCGTCAAGTCGATCGACGAGCCCACCACTAATTCGCAGGCGGGCTTCGGCCACTCGTTCGCGCAGGGCTGCGCGTTGCTGCAACAGGGCCGCCTGCAAGATGAACGCTTCGGTGAACCGCAACGACTCACGGGCCGCTTCCCAGTCAGCATCGACCTGCGGGTCATGAATCTTGACGAGCGCATCGGCCATCGAAATCAGCCCGCGCTCAGCGCGAAGCTCAGCCGGCACGGGGTCTGCAACCTCGGCTGCCACCGGCAAGACGAGCTGCATCATCTTCGCAATCTGCCACGACGCCACCGTCGAGGTTGCCGGGTAGAGCGGAATCGGCGTGAGCGCCCACTTGGCGGCGTCGGCGTCGGTCTGCTCATCCGATTCGAACAATTCATAGTCGGGATGCGCCAGCTGAAGCGTTCCGCGATACGCCCCAACCTTGCCGGCGAAGATGCCGCGCACACCGGGTCGCAGGTCTTTCTCGCGCCATGCCTGGTTGAAGAACGTGAGCGTCAGCGCGCGCGGGCTACGGCCATCCGTAATGCGCACCTCGAGAATCGAGCCTTTGCGTTGACGCATCGGGCGGGTGCGCACATCGAGCACCTCGGCCACAATCGTGACGTTCTCTTCAAGCGGCACGTCGGCGATTGCCGTAAGCTCACCCCGGCGCGCGTATCGCCTGGGGTAATGGGCGAGCAGATCGCCCACGGTATAAATGCCGAACGCCTTCTCGAGGCCCGCCGCCGTCTTGCCCCCGACCAGGCTCGAGACCTTGGCATCAAGAGCGTCGGTCATGGGTCGAGTCTATTTTCCGCTCGCCATAGGCTTGACGCGTGACGCGCATCATCGCTGGGTTCGCCGGAAGCCGAGAACTCGCCGTGCCCAAGGCCGGCACGCGCCCCACGAGCGACCGCGTGCGCGAAGCGGTGTTCTCCGCCCTCGACGCAAGAGATGCGATTGTGGATGCGCGCGTTCTCGACCTGTTCGCCGGCTCCGGTGCGCTCGGTCTCGAGTCTCTCTCGCGCGGGGCCGCGTCGGTCGTACTCGTCGAGAAACATCCCCAGGCTGCGGAGATTGCGCGCAAGAACGCCGAACTGATTCGTTCCGTCGGAAAGCTCGACACATCAGCCGTTCAGGTTGTTGCCAACACCGTCAGTCACTTTCTTGACGGGCTGACATCCAGCAAACCCGCCTTCGACCTCGTGTTCATCGACCCGCCGTACGATCTGCCGGACGCCGAAATCGACGCCGTGCTCGAGGCCCTCGCACCGCACTTGAGCGACGGCGCGGATGTCATCGTCGAGCGTTCGACCCGAACCGGCGACCCGACACCGCCGGCTGGCATGACGCTCGACAAATCGAAGGCCTACGGCGAGACCACGATTCACTGGCTCAGTCGAAACTAGCGTCGACTGCGCAGGCGACTACCAGCCGTCGGTGCCGTGCACCGCAAACTCTTCGATGGCGACGAGCTCGTCGGCGGTGAGTGCGGGTGCGGCCAGCGCATCCAAGTTGTCGTCTAGCTGGCCGACACTCGATGCCCCGATGAGAGCGCTCGTGACGGGGGAGATTCCTCCGGCACCCTGGTCGCGCAGCACCCACGCGATCGCCAGCTGCGCGAGCGACTGACCGCGTGCGGTCGCAATGGCGCGCAATCCAGCAGCGCGAGACAGGTACTCCTCGGTGAGGTTGTTGGCCGAGAGGTAGGCGTTGCGCCCGGCTCGCGAATCCCCTGGCACGCCGTTGAGGTACCGGTCGGTGAGCAGGCCCATCGCCAATGGCGAGAACACAATCGACCCGATGCCGAGTTCGTCGAGTGTGACCAGCAAGTTCGACCGCTCGATGGCACGATCAAACATCGAGTAGCGGGGTTGGTGAA